>WRCZ01000320.1 GCA_009783685.1 Actinomycetes bacterium | reverse complement strand
GCCCCCGGAAGGCACGCCATGCGCTCGACCCTCTCCCGCCGCGCCGCGACAGCCGCGGCCCTGTGCGCCGTCGCGGCGCTCGGCCTGACCGCATGCCAGGGCAAGGGCGGCGACAGCGCCAAGAACGGCCAGTCCGCCGGGCCCACCACTGCCACCGGCGCCCCGTCCACCACCGCCGCCGCCCGCCCCCTGCTCACCGGCACCGAACTCACCGAGGCACTGGCGCCCGACGCGCTGTTCCCCGCGGGCTTCGCCGTCGACCCGTCGGCCACCCAGGACACCGGCGGCGACTACCAGGCCACCGGGGACACCCACCCGGCCAAGCCCGACTGCACCAAGCTGCAGACCAACGCCTGGATAGCGATCACCGGGCTGACCGGGGTCTCCTTCACCCAGCAGGACCGGGTCGACAAGG
Source organism: Actinomycetes bacterium (assembly GCA_009783685.1). Taxonomy (GTDB): domain Bacteria; phylum Actinomycetota; class Actinomycetes; order Streptomycetales; family Streptomycetaceae; genus Actinacidiphila. Next base: position 7,063 of record WRCZ01000320.1, on the reverse strand, counting down.
CGCGGACCGCCGAGATCGACCAGGAGATCGACGTCTTCAAGGGCGGCACGGCGGCCACCGTCATGGAGCGGATCGGCGCGGTCGGCGCGGCCTGCCCCTCGTTCCTCGACAGCGACACGCGCTCCAAGGTGACCGTGACCCAGAAGCCGCTGGCCGGCGTCGGCGACGGCGCCTACGTGATCACCCTGACGTCGCCGCGGTGGCAGAGCGGCACGACGCTGATCGCCGCCCGGGTCGGCACCGCCGTCATCACGGTGCTGTCCGGCGACGACAGCGGGCACGACGGCCGGGTGACCGCGGAGAAGGTCGCCCGGCACATAGCCGGCCGGCTCCAGGGCAGGGCCTGAGGCATGGGCCGCCACCCGGACCGCCCACCATGACGCCCGGCGGCTCCGGCCGGATATCCGGCGGTCGGTGACGGACCATCACCTATCTTTCGGTGCATAGCTCACTCAACTGCCGAAAGAGTGGTGAAGGTGGACAAGACCGAAGCGGTCCTTCCGGCGCAGGGCGGAGCACCGGCGGACGCGCCGGAACCCACCGCCGACGCTCCCGGCTCCCGGACGGCGGTGCGGGTCCGGCTGCCGGCCGGCCGCCTCGACCCCTACCTGCTCGCGTCGGCGTTCTTCTGCGCCTACGCGGCGCTGTCGGTGTCCCGTGACCGGCGGATGCTGACGATGTCCTGGGACCTGGGCATCTTCGAGCAGGCGATCAAGTCCTACGCCCACCTGCACGCGCCCGTCGTGGACCTCAAGGGCCCCGGCTTCAACATCCTCGGCGACCACTTCAGCCCGATCACCGCACTGATCGCCCCCTTCTACCGGATCTTCCCCACACCCGTCACCCTCCTCGTCGTGCAAGCCCTGCTGTTCGCCGTCTCCGTCGTCCCGGTCACCCGGGCCGGCGCCCGGGCCCTCGGGCGGGGCCGGGGATGCGCAATCGGGGTGGCGTACGGGCTGTCGTGGGGCGTGCAGCGGGCCGTGGACTTCGACTTCCACGAGGTCGCGTTCGCGGTGCCGCTGCTGGCCTTCTCCCTGGAGGCGGTGCTGCGCGGGAGGTGGACGGCGGCCCTGTGGTGGGCCGTGCCGCTGGTGCTGGTCAAGGAGGACATGGGGGCGACCGCCGCGATGATCGGGCTCGTGGTGCGGCTGCGGACCCGGCACGAGCGGCGGGACGCCCGGGACGCGTCCGGTGACGCGGGGGCTCGGGCCGGCCGGGGAGCGCGTTTCGGCCGGGGCTCGTCGGCGGGCACCTACGCGCTGGCGCTGGTCGCGTTCGGGATCGCGGCCTCGGCGTGGGAGGTCAACTGGCTCATCCCCGCGTTCCACGGGCCGGGCTACGACGCGTTCACCCACATCAACGGGGAGGGGGCGCTGAAGGGCCACATCCCGGTGGCCACCGCGGTGCGCACCCTGCTGTGGGTGCTGGTGCCCGCCGGCGGGCTGCTGGCGCTGCGCTCCCCGCTGCTGCTGGTGGCGCTGCCCACCCTCGGCTGGCGGTTCTACTCGCACTACCCGGAGAACTGGGGCACCGCGTGGCACTACAGCGCCGTGCTGATGCCGGTGGTGTTCCTGGCCCTGGTGGACGCAGTGGCCGCCCTCGAACGGCCCGGCCCGCACGGCGCGTTCGGCCCGCACGGAGGGGTCGGGCCGAACGCCCGGCGGGCCGGGCGCCGGCTGCGCGGGTACGCGGCGGCGATGCCGGCCGCCGCGGCCGGCGCGGCGCTCGCGCTGACAGTCAACCTGCCGCTGGCCGGGCTGACGCACGCCGACGCCTACCGGGTCGACGCCCGCACCCGCACCGTGGAGCGGCTGCTCGACCGGATCCCGGACGGCGCCACCGTGGAGTCCGACGTCGGCCCGCTGAACGGCCTGGTCCGCCGGACCACGGTGTACTGGATCGGCGCCGCCAAGGACGTGGTCCCGCAGTACATCGCGCTGGGCAGCGCCGCGGACTGGGCGGACGACCCGGTCGGCCACGCGCAGGCGCTGCACCCCGGGTTCCGGTACACGGTGGTGGCCGACCAGGACGCGTGCGTGATCCTGCGGCGGATCGGTCCCGCGCCTGACGTGCCGCTGCGCATGGTCTGACACCGCGGCGCTGTGACCCGCACCACCCACCGTCCGGCGCACGGCGGCCGGTTCACACTCCCCGCAACCCGGTCCGGTCGTCCGGTGGGTCCCCCGGGCACAGCCTCGTCCCGTATCTTTTCCGGCAGACCCCGACCCGATGCCACGGGAGGACGACGATGGACAGGGCCGAGGCCGTCATACCGGCGCAGGGCTCCAGAGCCGCCGCACAGGGCACGTCCGCCCCCGTGCCGGCGCCGGGCAGCGCGGGCGCCGAGCAGGCGCCGGCCGGCCCCGGGCCGCGGCTGCGCCCGCCGGGCGCCCGGCTGGACCCGTACCTGCTGGCCACCGTGTTCTTCGTGGCGTACCTGCTGCTGTCGGTGACCCGCTACCGGCAGATGCTGACGATGTCCTGGGACCTGGGCATCTTCGAGCAGGCGATCAAGTCCTACGCCCACCTGCACGCGCCGACCGCCGACCTCAAGGGCCCCGGCTTCAACATCCTCGGCGACCACTTCAGCCCGATCACCGCACTGATCGCGCCCTTCTACCGGATCTTCCCCACACCGGTCACCCTCCTCGTCGTGCAAGCCCTGCTGTTCGCGTTGTCCGTCGTCCCGGTCACCCGGGGCGCGGCGTACGTGCTGGGACGCGGGCGCGGGCTGGCGATCGGCACCGCGTACGCCCTGTCCTGGGGCGTGCAGAAGGCGGTGCAGTTCGACTTCCACGAGATCGCGTTCGCGATGCCGCTGCTGGCCTTCTCCCTGGAGGCCGTGCTCCGCAAGCGGTGGGTCGCGGCCATGTGGTGGGCGGTGCCGCTGGCCCTGGTCAAGGAGGACATGGGGGTCACGGCCGCCGCGATCGGCGTGATCGTGTGGTGGCGCACCCGCCAGGAGCCCGCCCCCGAGGCACCGGACGCCGGCTCCGGCACTCCCGCTGCCGCCTATGCCGTGGACACCGCCGGCGGCAGCACGGACGGCAGCCCGGACAGCTTGGAGAGCGCGGAGGGTACAAAGACCGCGGAAGGTGCGACGGACGGCGCCGGCCACGACGAGCCGATGTCCGACGGCGAGCGGTACGGCCCGTGGGCGATCGGCCTCGCGGCCTTCGGGGTCGCGGCCTCCGCCCTGGCCTTCGGCGTGATCATCCCGGCCTTCAACAAGGCCGGCGGCTACGACTACTGGAACAAGCTGAACGGCCACGGCGCCCCGATGCCGGGCCACATACCGTTCGGCACCGCGTTCCACACCCTGCTGTGGATCCTGCTGCCGACCAGCGGCCTGCTGGCCCTGCGCTCCCCGCTGTTCCTGGCCGCGCTGCCCACCCTCGGCTGGCGGTTCATCTCGCACGACGACCACTACTGGGGAACGGACTGGCACTACAGCGCGGTGCTGATGCCGGTGATCTTCCTCGCCCTGGTCGACGCGGCCGACCGGTCGCGCCGCAGCCGGATGCCGTGGCTGCGCTCGTACGCCTCCGGCGCCCCGGCCGCCGCGGCGGGCGCGGCCCTCGCCCTGACCCTCACCCTGCCGCTGGCCGCGCTCCAGCACGCCGACACCTACAAGGTCGACGCGCGCACCAAGGCCGTCGAGAAGGTCCTCGACCAGATCCCCGACGGCGCGACGGTCGAGGCCAACGTCGGCCCGATCAGCCGGCTCGTCCACCGCACCACCGTGTACTGGATCGGCGACACCCCCGGTGTCGTGCCGCAGTACATCGCGATCGACAACACCAGCGGATGGGTGCCGGATCCGGCCGTCTACGCCACCCAGTTGCACCCCGGCGTCACCTACACCGAGATCGCGAACGCCGAGGGCTACGTCGTCATGCGCCGCAACTAGCCGCAACTGGCAGCGACCGGCCTCGCCCGGGCGGGTCTGCCACGTCCCGCCCGTCCCGCGCGGCCCCGAGCGGCGGCGTCCCCACCGCCACGGTCACTCCCCGGCGCCGCCCAACGGGTAGTCGACGTAGGCGAACCGGCGGCTGTCCGGCGCCCAACTGTTGACGTTGAGGGTGCCCTGGCCGCCGAAGAGGGTGAGGATGTCGCGGGGTTCGCCGCCCTCCGGGTCGATCAGCCGCAGCACGACCTCGCGGTCGGCGGGGTGGCCCTCGGTGCCGGGCGGGAAGCTGAGGTAGAGCAGGTGGCGGCCGTCGGGCGACAGGTGGGGGAACCAGTTGACGCGCTCGTCCCCGGTCAGCCGGGCCGTCCCGCTGCCGTCGGGGCGCATCCGGTAGATCTGCGCGTGCCCCGGGACGCGCGCCTCCATCTCGGAGTTGAAGTAGATCCAGTCGCCGTCCGGGCTGAACTCGGGCCCGTCGGCGGGGGCCGGGCTGTCGGTGAGCCGGGTGTCGGGGCCGCCGGCGGACGGCAGCGTGTAGATGTTGCGGTACCCCCACTCGTCCCCGCCGAACGGCTCGACGCCCACGTACGCCAGGGTGCCGCCGTCGGGTGAGATGCCGTGCAGGAAGTGGCGGAAGGGGTGGGCCTTCCCGTCGCCGGGCGCCGGCGGGTTGGTGACCCGGCGCGGCTCGCCGCCCTCGAACGGCACGGCGTGGATGTGGCCGTCGCCGGCGGAGAGGTAGAGGGTGCGGCCGTCGGGCGAGAGCACGTGGTCGTTGTTGGCGTCGGTGATCCGGCCGGTGTCGATCACTTCGGGGCCGGAACCGCGGCCCGGCGCGGCGTCCGCGGCGATCCGCAGCAGCAGCCCGTCCTGGTTGAAGACCAGCCAGCGGCCGTCCGGCGACCAGTTGGGCGCCTCCAGCGCGGTGCCGGTGGTCTCGTGCACCAGCCGCGGCGGGCCGCCGTGCAGATGCCCGACGAGCAGCCGGGCGCGCTGACCCGGGGCGAGCGGACGGACGTCGGTTCCCGCTGCGGTGATGGTCACCCCGGCACCCTAACGCCCCCTCGCGCACCGGGGCGGGGACCGCAGGGGGGCCGCCGGAGCAGGCACTCGGGCGGCCCCTGGGACGGGGCCGCCCGAGCGGGGGCGGTGCGGCCGGCGGCGGCGCGGTGCCGTCAGGGCCGCAACCGCGCGGTCAGCAGGACAGGTTGTTGCCGGCCGGCACGCCCAGGACGGACGTGATGGCCAGGTAGTCGTTGACCCGGTCCTGGACCTCGGCGGGGTTGCCGCCGTTGCACTCGATGCTGCCGTTGATGCTGCGGATGGTCTCGCCGAAGCCGGCGCCGTTGACCATCGCGTTGTGCGGGGTCATGGTGCCGGGACCGCTCTGGGTGTTCCAGTACCACAGGCCGGTCTTCCAGGAGACGGCCGAGTCCGTCTGGACCAGGTTCGGGTTGTCCAGCAGGTCGATGCCGAGGGCGTCGCCTGCCGCCTTGTAGTTGAAGTTCCAGCTCAGCTGGATGGGCCCGCGGCCGTAGTACGCGGACTGGCCGGCCGGGCAGCCGTAGGGCTGGCTGGCGTCGCAGTAGTGCGAGTAGTTGGAGGTGTTCTGCTCGACGACGTAGACCAGCCCGCCGGTCTCGTGGTCGACGTTCGCCAGGAAGGCCGCGGCCTCCTGCTTCTGGACGGTGTCGCTGCCGGTGGTGGCGAAGCCCGGGTAGGCGCTCAGCGCGGCGGTCAGCCCGCTGTAGGTGTAGAAGGAGTTCCGGTTCGGGAAGATCTGGTTGAACTGCGCCTCGGTGACCACGAATCCGCCGCTGGGCGGCGTGGTGCCGCCGCCGGTGGAGCCGCCGCCGCTGCAGCTGTACGGGCTCCAGTACCAGGTGCTGATGGTCGGGTCGTAGCCCGGGTTGTCGTGGGTGGCGATGTAGTAGCCGCCGTTGGTGTACTGCACGATGTCGCCGGTGACGTAGGCGCGGCCCGCGACCCACGCCGGGTAGCTGCAGCCGCCGGACCCGCCCGTGGTGCCGCCGCTGCCGCCGGACGAGCCGTCACAGGTGCCCTGGTCGGCCCAGACGTCGGCGGCGCCGGGCGTCTCGCCCTGCGTCCACCACTTCGCGGACCAGTTGTGGCCGTTGTACGAGGCGGCCATGCCGCCGGTGTACACCGACGAGGAGTTCCACGGGGAGGCGCAGGTGGCGGCGGAGGCGGTGGAGGCCATCGGCACGAGGACGGCGAGTCCCACGACGGCCGCGAGGGCGGCCAGTAACGCGACGATCCGCTGTCTGGACATGTGACCACTCCTTGTGGGGGTTCGGTGGGGGCCGAGGGTCACTCCAGCGCATTGGTCTGGACCTGTCAATAGTCCAGACCAACACCGGGACCGCGCGTGAACGCGGTGGGAACGCCGGCGGAACGCGGTGGCGTGCGCGGCCGCGGCGGGCTGTCAGCCGCCCAGCACGGTGGTGAGGAACTCCGCGGTCCACTGCAGCAGTTCGCGTCCCACGACCGGCTTGCCGCCGATCCGCGCGGTGGCCGGGCGCGGCACCAGCACCTGGCGGGTGGCGTGCTTGATCACCGACCGCGGGTAGACCCGCTGCAGCCGCAGCTCCTGCGACTCGCGCAACTCCACCGGTCCGAAGCGGACGTTGGCGCCCTGGAGGGTGATGTCGCTGACCCCCACCTTGCGGGCCAGCATCCGCAGCCCCGCCACCAGCAGCAGGTTCTCCACCGGCTCCGGCAGCTTGCCGTAGCGGTCGCCGAGCTCCTCGCGGACGGCCGCGATGTCCTCCTCGGTGGTGGCCGCGGCGATCGAACGGTACGCCTGGAGCCGCAGCCGCTCGCCGGGGGCGTAGTCGTGCGGGCCGTGCGCGTCGACCGGCAGCTCGATCTTGACTTCGAGCGGCTCCTCCTCCGGCTCCGCGCCGCCTGCCTCCAGCGACTGCCGGAAGTCGGCGACGGCCTCGCCGACCATCCGCATGTAGAGGTCGAAGCCGACGCCCGCGATGTGGCCGGACTGTTCGCCGCCGAGCAGGTTGCCCGCGCCGCGGATCTCCAGGTCCTTCATGGCGACGTACATGCCGGCGCCCATCTCGGTGTGCTGGGCGATGGTGGCGAGACGTTCGTGCGCGGTCTCGGTGAGCGGCTTCTCCG
>WRCZ01000319.1 GCA_009783685.1 Actinomycetes bacterium | reverse complement strand
TGCTCGGCGTCGGCACCAAGGTGCAGGTCGAGATCGCCGAGATCGACCAGCGCGGCAAGCTCTCGCTGATCCCCGTGATCGAGGGCGAGGACGACGCGCAGGACGGCGACGCGAAGGACGAGTCGGCCAAGTGACGACCCGCTCCACCGCAGTGACGGCCCGCCCCACCACCAAGGGGCGGGCCGTCCGCACGCGGGCCACCCGCACGCGCACCCTCCTGCCGGGGACCGACGGCACCGGCACGGTCCGCCGCAGCGTGCTCCCCGGCGGGCTGCGGGTCGTCACCGAGACCCTTCCGACAGTGCGCTCAGCCACCTTCGGCATCTGGGCCGGCGTCGGCTCGCGCGACGAGACCCCGGTGCTCAACGGCGCCACCCACTACCTGGAGCACCTGCTCTTCAAGGGCACCCAGCGGCGCAGCGCGCTCGACATCTCGGCCGCCATCGACGCGGTCGGCGGCGAGATGAACGCGTTCACGGCCAAGGAGTACACCTGCTACTACGCGCGGGTGCTCGACACGGACCTGCCGCTGGCCATCGACGTGGTCAGCGACATGCTCACCGGGTCGCTGATCCGCCAGGAGGACCTCGACGCCGAGCGCGGGGTGGTCCTGGAGGAGATCGCGATGACCGAGGACGACCCCGGCGACCAGGTCCACGACCTGTTCACCACCGCGATGCTGGGCGACACCCCGCTCGGCCGCCCGGTCCTCGGCACCGTCGAGACCATCAACGCGCTCACCCGCGACCAGGTCGCCCGCTTCTACCGCAAGCACTACGACCCCACACGGCTCGTGGTGGCGGCCGCCGGCAACATCGACCACGCGAGCGTCGTCCGGCAGGTCCGGCGGGCGTTCGAGCGGGCCGGCGCGCTGCGCGACGCCGACGCCCGGCCGCAGCCGCCGCGCGGCGGCCTGCGCACCCTGCGCGCCGCCGGGGCCGTGGAGATCCTGGACCGGCGCACGGAGCAGGCCCACGTGGTCCTCGGCATGCCGGGCCTGTCCCGCAACGACGAGCGCCGCTGGGCGCTGAGCGTGCTGAACGCCGCGCTGGGCGGCGGCATGAGCTCGCGGCTGTTCCAGGAGGTGCGCGAGAAGCGCGGCCTGGCGTACAGCGTGTACTCGTACACCTCGTCCTACGCCGACTGCGGCATGTTCGGCGTGTACGCCGGATGCCAGCCGCGCCGGGTGCCGGAGGTGCTCAAGATCTGCCGCGACGAGTTGCAGCAGGTCGCCGAACACGGCCTGGACGACGAGGAACTGCGGCGGGCCATCGGCCAGTTGTCCGGCTCCACGGTCCTCGGCCTGGAGGACACCGGCGCCCTGATGAACCGCATCGGCAAGAGCGAGCTGTGCTGGGGCGAGCAGCTGTCCGTCGACGACCTGCTCGCCAGGATCGCCGCGGTGACCCCGGACGAGATCCGCGCGGTGGCCCGCGATGTACTGGGACAGCGTCCCTCGCTGGCCGTCATAGGGCCGGTGAAGGACAAGCAGGCGGCCCGCCTGCACGAGGCCCTCGCCTGACCCCGGCGGCGGCCCGGGCGGCCGCCGCCCGGGCCCCGCGCCCACCCCGACGCGTGAAGCCAGACGAACCTAAGGACCACGAAACGATGAGCACCCTCCGTGTGGCCGTGATCGGCGCCAAGGGCCGGATCGGCTCCGAGGCGGTCCGCGCGATCGAGGCGGCCGACGACCTGGAACTGGTCGCCGCCGTCGACCGCGACGACCGCCTCGACGCGCTGACCGGCGCCGGCGTCCAGGTCGCCGTCGACCTGACCCATCCCGACGCCGTCATGTCCAACCTGGAGTTCGTCGTCGGCCACGGCATCCACGCGGTGGTCGGCACGACGGGCTGGACGCCCGAGCGCCTCGCCGCCCTGGAGGGCTGGCTGAAGGCCTCCCCGGGCACCGGCGCCCTGGTGGCCCCGAACTTCTCCATCGGCGCCGTGCTGACCATGCAGTTCGCCCAGCAGGCCGCCCGCTGGTTCGAGTCCGTCGAGGTCATCGAGCTGCACCACGACAACAAGGCGGACGCGCCCAGCGGCACCGCCACCCGCACCGCGCAGCTCATCGCCGCCGCCCGCCACCAGGCCGGGCGCGCGCCCCAGCAGGACCCGACGACGCACGGGCTCCAGGGGGCCCGCGGCGCCGACGTCGACGGCGTGCCGGTGCACTCGGTGCGGCTGCGCGGGCTGCTCGCCCACCAGGAGGTGCTGTTCGGCGGCACCGGTGAGACCCTCACCATCCGGCACGACTCGCTGCACCACAGCAGCTTCATGCCGGGCATCCTGCTCGCGGTGCGCACGGTCCCGACCGTCCCCGGCCTCACCTACGGCCTGGAGCACTTCCTGGCCGACGGCCCCGAAGGAGCCTGACGCCATGGGCGCCCGCATCAGCTACGCCGTGTCCGCTCTCGTCCTGGTGTTCTACTTCGTCCTGGTCGGCGACCGCGGTGTGCTGCTGATCGCCGACGGACGCCCGGTCACCGTGGCGTTCGGCGTCGCGGTGCTGGTGCTCCCGCTGATCGGCGCCTGGTTCCTGTGGCACACCACCCAGTTCGCCCGGCACGCGGGCCGGCTGGGCCGGGAGCTGGAAGCCGAGGGCGGGCTGCCGGTCGACGAGCTGGCGCGCACGCCCAGCGGCCGGATCGACCGGGACTCGGCCGACGCGGTGTTCGCCAAGCGGCAGGCCGAGACCGAGGCCGCCCCCGACGACTGGCGGAACTGGTTCCGGCTGGCCGTCGCGTACTTCGACGCCCGCGACACGCCGCGGGCCCGCAAGGCCATGCAGCGGGCGATCGCGCTGCACGACGGCAAGGCGGTCGGCGACTAGGCGGGCCGCCCGACGGGGCGGGGCCGGGCCCGTACAGCCCCGGCCCGTCGCCCGTCAGCGCAGCTCGGTGGCCCAGCCCTCGAGGGCGTCGGCGGCGATGTCGAACGCCTCGACCCGCCCGAGGAAGTCCGCGTTGTGGTCGGTCATCAGCGGCCGCAGCATCTGGCCGCCGCGCCGCGAGATCAGCAGTGCCTGGCCCATCACGGTCCTCGGCAGGCCCAGCACCTTCACCGGCTGCTGTGCCGTGTGCACCCGTCCGACCTGCCGCCACGGCAGGGTCACCGTGACGAAGAAGCCCACCTGCCGCAGCCCCTTGCCGCTGATCCACACCCCCATCCGCAGCAGTCGCAGGGTGCACGCGATCACCAGGACCGCGAAGCCCAGGCAGGCCCCGGCGCCCTGCACGCTGCCCGCGGCGACCATGATCAGCGCGGCGAACATCAGGTACGCCGCCAGCATCAGTGCCAGGGCGGCGGCGGCGACCCGCCAGGGACCGGGACGGTACGGCCGCATCCAGCCGTCGCGCGCGGCGTGCGGCAGCGGCCGGCCACCGGTGTGCTCGGCGCTCTCGGGCGCAAGGGCGGTGAGGGACTGGTAGGGCTGGGACACGCGGAGAATCCTCTTCCGGTCCGGCGGGGCGGGCTCTAGCGGGTGAGGCTAGCCGCCGCGGGCACGTCGGCCAACCTCCGGGTCGGGACCGTCGCCGGCAAAACCCCCTCGGACCAGCCTCTAGGCTGGGCGCATGCAACAGGAAGGACCTCCGGTGTCGACCGATCCGCCCGCCGGGACCACCGTCCCCGTCCGCTTCCGCGACGACGTCACCGTCGAACTCGTCAAGCACAGCGCCTCGGACACCGACGTGCTCTGGGCGGCCCGGGTCTCGACCGCGGGGGAGCAGTCGCTCGAGGAGCTGACCAAGGACCCCGAGCGGTCCAAGGGCCTGATCAACTACCTGATCCGGGACCGGCACGGCAGCCCCTTCGAGCACAACTCGATGACCTTCTTCATCAGCGCGCCGATCTTCGTGTTCCGCGAGTTCATGCGGCACCGCGTCGGCTGGTCCTACAACGAGGAGTCCGGTCGCTACCGCGAGCTGCAGCCGGTCTTCTACGTGCCCTCGCAGGACCGCAAGCTGGTCCAGCAGGGCCGCCCGGGCAAGTACGAGTTCGTGCACGGCACGCCGGAGCAGCACAAGGCCGCGGTCGCCGCCATGGAGGAGTCCTACGCCCAGTCCTACGCCGCCTACCAGGACATGCTGGCGGCCGGGGTGGCGCGCGAGGTGGCCCGGGCGACCCTCCCCGTGGGCCTGTACTCGTCGATGTACGCCACCTGCAACGCCCGCTCGCTGATGCACTTCCTGGGGCTGCGCACCCAGCACGAGCTGGCGAAGGTGGCCTCCTTCCCGCAGCGGGAGATCGAGATGGTCGGCGAGCGGATGGAGGCGCTCTGGACGGAGCTCATGCCGCTGACGCACGCCGCGTTCAACGCGAACGGCCGAGTCGCCCCCTGAGAAAATGTCCGAAGTGTTCGGATTGCAGGCATTCGTGAAGTTCATCTAGGCTGCAGAAACGGACTCCGGCGTTGCTTGAACCCCCGAGCAGGCAGCGCCGGAGTCCTTCCTTCGCAGGTCCCGCGGCTGCACCCGCGCACACCCACCCAGTACCGTGGGACCCATGGCTCCGACCTCCACCCCCAAGGCCCCCTTCGGGCGGGTCCTGACCGCAATGGTCACGCCGTTCACCGCGGACGGCGCGCTCGACCTCGACGGCGCCCGGCGGCTCGCCGCCCACCTGGTGGACGCCGGCAACGACGGCCTGGTCGTCAACGGCACCACCGGGGAGTCGCCCACCACCAGCGACCGGGAGAAGGACCAGCTGGTCCGAGCCGTCGTCGAAGCGGTCGGCGACCGCGCCCACGTCGTCGCCGGCGTCGGCACCAACGACACCGCCCACAGCATCGAGCTGGCCCGCCAGGCCGAGGCCGCCGGCGCCCACGGCCTGCTCACGGTCACGCCGTACTACAGCAAGCCCCCGCAGGAGGGCCTGTACCGGCACTTCACCGCCATCGCGGACGCCACCGGCCTGCCGGTCATGCTCTACGACATCCCCGGCCGCAGCGGCGTGCCCGTCGACACCGAGACGATCGTCCGGCTCGGCGAGCACCCGCGCATCGTCGCCAACAAGGACGCCAAGGGCGACCTCGGCGCCGCGTCCTGGGCACTCGCCCGCAGCGGCCTGGCCTGGTACTCCGGCGACGACATGCTCAACCTGCCCCTGCTGTCCATCGGCGCCGGCGGCTTCGTCTCGGTGGTCGGCCACCTCGTCACGCCCGAGCTGCGCGCCCTGCTGGAGGCGTACACCGGTGGCGACGTGCACAAGGCCGCCGAGATCCACCAGCGGCTCCTCCCGGTGTTCACCGGCATGTTCCGCGCCCAGGGCGTCGTCACCACGAAGACCGCCCTCGCGCTGCGCGGACTGCCCGCGGGACCCCTGAGGCTGCCCCTGGTCGGGCTCACCGGCGCGGAAACCGAGCAGCTCAGGAAGGATCTCGCCGCCGGCGGGGTACACCTCTGAACACAGACTTCACAACTGAATACCGCTGCATACCGAAGAAGACCGAAGCAGAACGCACACCTGGTCGGCGCAGGCGTGGCGTGACGCGCGAGGACACCCGTCCGCCCGCACGCCCGCCTGCCGCACGACGAACGACGAGCCGCGCATCCCGGGCCCCCGAAGGGCCACCCGGCGTGCGCGGCAGAGGAGAACCTTTTGAGCCATCCGCACCCTGAACTCGGCGCCCCGCCGGCACTGGCCGAGGGCGGCCTGCGCATCACCCCGCTCGGCGGCCTCGGCGAGATCGGCCGCAACATGACCGTCTTCGAATTCGGCGGGAAGCTGCTGATCGTCGACTGCGGCGTCCTCTTCCCGGAGGAGGAGCAGCCCGGCGTCGACCTGATCCTGCCGGACTTCAGTTCCATCAGGGACCGCCTCGACGACATCGTGGGCATCATCCTGACCCACGGCCACGAGGACCACATCGGCGCCGTCCCCTTCCTGCTCCGCGAGAAGGACGACATCCCGCTCATCGGCTCCAAGCTGACCCTCGCCCTCATCGAGGCCAAGCTCCAGGAGCACCGCATCCGGCCCTACGCCCTGGAGGTCAGGGAGGGGGACCGGGAGCGCATCGGACCCTTCGACTGCGAGTTCGTCGCGGTCAACCACTCCATCCCGGACGCCCTGGCCGTCGCGATCCGCACCCAGGCCGGCATGGTCGTCGTCACCGGCGACTTCAAGATGGACCAGCTGCCGCTCGACGGCCGGCTCACCGACCTGCCCACCTTCGCCCGGCTCGGCGAGGAGGGCATCGATCTGCTGCTCTCCGACTCCACCAACGCCGAGGTCCCCGGCTTCGTGGCGCCCGAGCGCGACATCTCCCAGGTGCTCCGGCAGACCTTCGACCGCGCCGAGAAGCGGATCATCGTGGCCAGCTTCGCCAGCCACGTGCACCGCATCCAGCAGGTCCTCGACGCCGCCCACGAGCACCGCCGCAAGGTGGCCTTCGTCGGCCGCTCCATGGTCAGGAACATGGGCATCGCCCGCGACCTGGGCTATCTCAAGGTCCCGGCCAACCTGATCGTCGACGTCAAGGTCCTCGACGACCTCCCCGACGAGCAGGTCGTCCTGGTCTGCACCGGTTCCCAGGGCGAGCCCATGGCCGCCCTCTCCCGGATGGCCAACCGCGACCACCAGATCCGCATCGTCGAGGGCGACACCGTCATCCTCGCCTCGTCGCTGATCCCCGGCAACGAGAACGCGGTCTACCGCGTCATCAACGGCCTCACCCGCTGGGGGGCCAACGTCGTCCACAAGGGCAACGCCAAGGTGCACGTCTCCGGGCACGCCTCGGCCGGCGAACTCCTGTACTTCTACAACATCTGCAAGCCGCGCAACCTGATGCCGATCCACGGCGAATGGCGACACCTGCGCGCCAACGCCGAACTCGGCCAGCTGACCGGTATTCCCAAGGAACGCTGCGTCATCGCCGAGGACGGCGTCGCCGTCGACCTCGTCGGCGGCGTGGCCAAGATTGCGGGCAAGGTCCAGGCGGGATACGTGTACGTCGACGGCCTGTCCGTCGGCGACATCACCGAGTCCTCCCTGAAGGACCGTCGCATTCTCGGCGAGGAGGGCATCGTCTCCGTCTTCGTCGTGGTCGACAGCACCACGGGCAAGCTGGTCGGCGGTCCCAACATCCACGCGCGCGGCTCCGGCATCGAGGACGAGGCGTTCGCCGCGGTCATCCCCAAGATCGAGGAGGGGCTGTCCCGTTCGGCGTCCGACGGGGTCCTGGAGAACCGCCAGATCCAGCAGCTCATCCGCCGGTCGGTGGGCAAGTGGGTCTCCGACAACTACCGCAGGCGCCCGATGATCCTGCCGGTCGTGGTCGAGGTCTGACGCACCGTCAACACCCCGACAGGCAGCGGGCCGCCGGATTTGCATCCGGCGGCCCGCTCCAGTACGTTGGCACAACCGCCTCGACGAGACCGCGGAAACGCGTGTCTCGGAGCCAATATCGGCAAAGGGGTTGGTAATTCCGACCGGAAAGCATCTGCTAAGGTTGGAACACAACGAAGGGAAAGCCCGGAGGGGCC
>WRCZ01000318.1 GCA_009783685.1 Actinomycetes bacterium | reverse complement strand
GGGCCGTCCGCGCGTTCCGCCGCCGGGGCGACGGCTCGTGCCGTGCCGCGGGTGCCCTGCGCGGGCGTCACCGCAGCATACGGGCAGGGCGCGGGCGTCCGACGGGCCCCCGGCTCGCCCCGGCCGCCGCTCCCGTGGACGTGTCCTCACCGCCCGTGATCCGGCCGCCGCGTTGCCGCGGCCGTGGACCCCAACCGCCGTGGACCAGCCGACGCGAACCGGCCGACGCCTCCCCGCCGGCGTGAACCGGCCGCCCGCCGCCACTCGTGCGGGTGAAGTGCGCGCGTGCGAGGGCCGAACGGTCACTCGCACGGGGAATTCCGGGGCCGCCCGCGACCGGGCACAGTGGATCGGGTGCGCCGACCGCCCCACCGACTCCCGTTCCTGCTGGCCGTGCTGGCGGTGTGGGCCGCCGCCGGCTGCACGACCGTCTCGGCTCCCCCGCCGCCCGCTCCCGCCGCGCGCACCGCCCGGCCGGTCTCGCCGCAGCCGGTCGCGGCCCGGCGGCCCGACGGCGGGGTGCCGCAGCCGCGCGCCCACCAGGTACTCGACACCGCGGGCGCCCGTCCGGTCGGCTCACCGCACCCGCCGGCCGCCCGGGTTCTCCCGGTGCGGGACGCCGCGAGCCCGCACCGTCCGGCGCACCACCGGGAGCCGGGACGCGCCGGCGTTCCCCCGATGCCGGTGATGCCCCGATTGCCCGGCGGTTCCGGTGTGTGCGACCTCGGCGGGGTGTACGGCGGCTGGGACGCGGGCGGTGCGGCGGCACGCGCCTGCCGCCGGGCCGTCGGCCCTGCGGCGGCCCCGGGCACCGGCAGCCCGACGCGCAGGGCGCGTTGACCTCGCACCGGAACCGCCCGCCGTGATTCCGCGCGGGGTCAGCCCGTCTGCACCGCGAGGTCGCGGATGCGCCAGTCGATCGGGTCGTGGCCCTGGGCCGCGAGCGCCTCGTCGATCTGGCTGAACGGCCGGCTGCCCAGGAAGAGCTTGGCCGACAGCGGGGACGGGTGGGCCCCCTGGACGACCGCGTGCCGCGTGGTGTCGATCAGCGGGAGCTTCTTCTTGGCGTAGTTGCCCCACAGGACGAACACCGCGGGCTCGGAGCGGGCGGACACCGCCGAGATCACCGCGTCGGTGAACTTCTCCCAGCCCCTGCCCTTGTGCGAGTTGGCCTCGCCCTCGCGGACGGTGAGCACCGCGTTGAGCAGCAGCACGCCCTGCTCGGCCCACGGCATCAGGTAGCCGTTGTCCGGCACGGGGTGGCCCAGCTCGTCCCGCATCTCCTTGAAGATGTTGCGCAGCGACGGCGGGGTCTTCACGCCGGGCCGCACGGAGAAGCACAGGCCGTGCCCCTGCCCCTCGCCGTGGTACGGGTCCTGGCCGAGGATCAGCACCTTCACGCGGTCGAACGGCGTGGCCTCCAGCGCGGCGAACACCTCGTCCTGCGGCGGGAAGACACGGTGGCCGTACCGCTCCTCGGCGACGAACTCGGTGAGCTGCTGGAAGTAGGACTTGTCCAACTCCTCGCCGAGGACGGCCTGCCAGGAGTCGGGCAGCATACTGGGCACGTCGGGAACCTCCGGTCGATGATCCGTTGCTGTCCCCGAACCTAGTGCCCGGCACTGACAGATGCCGCCCGCGGGTCGCGGGCGGCACCGGCCGTCAGTGGCCCGCCTGCAGGAACAGGCCGCCGTCGAGCACCAGGTTCTGCCCGGTGATCCAGGCGGCCTGGTCGGAGAGCAGGAACGCGGCCGCTCCGCCGACGTCCTCGGGCACGCCGAGCCGTTGCAGCGGGTAGGCCGCCGCGGCCTCCTCCTCGCGCCCCTCGTACAGGGCGGCGGCGAACTTGGTCTTCACCACCGCGGGGGCGATGGAGTTGACCCGGACGCCCGGGGCCATCTCGGCCGCGAGCTGCACCGTGAGGTTGACCATGGCGGCCTTGCTCATGCCGTAGGCGCCGATGAACGGCGAGGGCGCCAGGCCCGCGATGGACGCGATGTTGACGATCGCGCCGCCGTTCTCCTTCTGCCACGCCTTCCAGGTCTGCTGGGCGAAGCCGAGCGCGGAGATCACGTTGGTCTCGTAGACCTTGCGGGCCACGCCGAGGTCGAGGTCGGCCAGCAGCCCGTACACCGGGTTGGTGCCGGCGTTGTTGGCGAGGTAGTCGACCCGGCCGAACGCCTCCATGGTGCGTTCGACGGCGACGGCCTGGTGGGCCTCGTCGTGCGCCTTGCCGGCGACGCCGATGACGCGGGGCTCGGCGGCCCCCTCGGGGGCGGCCGAGGCGAGCCGCTCGACGGCCTCCTTGAGGGCGTCCTCGTTGCGTCCGGTGATGCACACGCGGTCGCCGCGGGCCACCAGGGCTTCCGCGATGCCGTAGCCGATGCCGCGGCTGGCCCCGGTGACCAGGGCGGCGCGGCCGGTGCCGGGAGTGGGCTGAGTCATGTCGATGGCCTTCGTGTGCGGGTCAGTTGAGCGGGCCGCCGGCCACGTACATGACCTGGCCGGTGACGAAGCCGGCCGCGTCGCCGGTGAAGAAGGCGATCGCGTTGGCGACGTCCTCGGGGCGGCCGACGCGCTGGACCGGGATCTGGGTGGCGGCCGCGGCCTGGAACTCCTCGAAGCCCATGCCGACCCGGGCGGCGGTGGCCGCGGTCATGTCGGTGACGATGAAGCCGGGCGCGACCGCGTTGGCCGTGACGCCGAACTTGCCCAGCTCGATGGCCAGGGTCTTGGTGAAGCCCTGCAGACCGGCCTTCGCGGCCGAGTAGTTGACCTGGCCGCGGTTGCCGAGCGCGGAGGACGACGAGAGGTTGACGACCCGGCCGAACTTGGCGTCGACCATGTGCTTCTGGACCGCACGGGTCATCAGGAAGGCGCCGCGCAGGTGGACGCCCATGACGGTGTCCCAGTCGGTGGCGGTCATCTTGAAGAGCAGGTTGTCGCGCAGCACGCCCGCGTTGTTCACCAGCACGGTGGGCGCGCCCAGTTCCTCGGCGACCCGGGCGACGGCGGCCTCGACCTGGGCCTCGTCGGACACGTCGGCGCCGACCGCGAGGGCCCGGCCGCCGGCCGCGGTGATGGTCTCGACGGTGTCCTTGCACGCCCCCTCGTCGAGATCGAGTACGGCGACGGCACGGCCTTCCTGCGCCAGCCGCACCGCGGTGGCGGCGCCGATGCCGCGGGCGGCGCCGGTGACGATCGCGACGCGCTGCTCGGTGGTGGACATCTGTGTCTCCTCAGCCCGGTGAGGCGGCCGCGCACCCGCCCGGCACACACACCCAGACGTATGAGCGACCGCTTAGTAGGTCCCGTAGCCGAAACCGTAGGAGTGCCGTGACCCTGTGTCAACGCCACCACGGCGGATGTGGCTCATGGCACGGGATCGACCGGGGGCGCGCACCCGGGCACGCGCGCGGGCGCCCGGGGTGCCGCGGACGGGGGCCGGGTTCCGCCGCAGGGCGCGCCCCGGCCCGCCGCTCACCGGACCAGCAACTCCAGCAGCCGGTCCACCTCGCGGTCCGCGTCGGCGGTCAGCCCGGTGTGGATGGGGCCCGGCTGGACGATGGTGCTGCGCGGCGCGGTCAGCCAGCGGAACCTGCGGCCCGGATCGTCGTCCGCCGCCTGGCCGGCGCGGTCACCGCCCTCGCAGATGCCCTGGTAGCCGCGCAGCGCCGCGCGGACGCCGTCCACGTCCACGTCGGGGTCCAGGCAGCGCAGTCGCACCTCGTCCAGGTGCACGCGGGCCCCGACGTAGCTCTGGGCCCGGCAGTACACCAGCACCCCGGCGTTGATCATCTCGCCGCGCTCGATCCGCGGCACCACGCGCACCAGCGCGTACTCGAAGACGTCCCGCGCGTTCACTTGGTGCCCTTCCCTTCGGCGTGGCCCTCGACCCAGGGGCGCAGCCACTCCGGCGGCGGCTGCTTCTCGCGGCGCCCGGGCGCGGTGGTGATCCGGAGGTGGACGTCCTGGGCGCGGGCGCCCAGCAGCCGCGCGTACGCCCGCCGCACGTCGTCGGGCGCATCGAAGCCGGGCTCGTCGGCCAGCCAGGCGTCCGGCACCAGCGCGGTCACCTCGGCCAGCAGTTCCTCCGTCACCTTCGCCGCCAACTCACCTGCCACCGCGGCCGGTTCGGGGTCGAAGCGGGACAGCGCGTGGTCGGATGCGTCGTACGGACGCGCCGCGGACGCCTCGGCGGAGGGCCAGTTGTGGTGCCAGATGAGCGAGGCGCCGTGATCGATCAGCCACAAGTCCTTGTGCCAGACGAGCATGTTAGGATTCCGCCACGAACGGTCGACGTTGCCGATGAGCGCGTCGAACCACACGATGCGGCTCGCCTCCGCGGGATCCACGGTGAACACCAGCGGATCGAACCCGAGGGAGCCGGGCAGGAAGTCCATCCCGAGGTTGAGCCCGCCGCTCGCCTTCAGCAGGTCCTGGATCTCCTGGTCGGGTTCGCCCAGGCCGATCACCGGGTCGAAGTCGAACCGCACGAGTTCGGGCACCCGCAGGCCGAGCCGCCTGCCGAGCTCACCGGCGATCACCTCGGCGACCAGCGCCTTGCGGCCCTGGGCCGCGCCGGTGAACTTCACGACATAGGTACCGAGGTCGTCGGCCTCGACCACACCGGGCACCGAGCCGCCCTCGCGCAGCGGCGTCACATAGCGGATGCCCGTCACTTCTCTCAACATCCCCCCAGGTTAGTGGGGTGGAGACTGCCCTTATGGACATGATCTTCGACAGCTCCCCCGACCCCTCCTCCCCCGCATCGGCCGCGTTCCCCGGGCAGATCGCCCGGACGCAGCGCTACTCCCTCGGCGTCCCGAGGGCGTTCAGGCTGTCCGCCGACGGCACCGCCGCGCTGTTCCTGCGCACCCGCGGTCCCGAGGACCGCACCGGCTGCCTGTGGCTGCGCGACGGCGACGGCGAGCACCTGCTCGTCGACCCCGGCACGCTCGCCGGCTCGGCCGACGGCGTCCCGGAGGCCGAACGGATCCGCAGGGAGCGGGCGCGGGAGCGCACCGGCGGCATCGTCGGCTACGACGCGGACCCCGGCCTCGGCACCGTGGTCTTCGCGCTGGACGGCGCCCTGTGGTGCTGGGAAGGGCCGGACGGCCCGCCGCGGCAGGTCCCGACCGCCGGGCCGGTCGTGGACCCGCGGCTCTCGCCCGGCGGGCGCCGGGTCGCGTACGTCAGCGACGGCGCCCTGCACGTGGCCGATCTCGACGGCGGCCCCGGCCTGCTGCTCGCGGCGCCGGAGGGCGCGGACGTCTCCTACGGCCTGGCCGAGCACGTGGCGTCGGAGTCGATGGGCCGCTACCGCGGCCACTGGTGGGCGCCGGACGGCCGGCGCCTGCTGGCCGCCCGGGTGGACAACTCCCCCGTGCAGCGCTGGTGGATCGCCGATCCCGCCAACCCGTCGCGGCCGCCGCGCGAGGTGGCGTACCCGGCGGCCGGCACCGCCAACGCCGACGTGTCGCTGCACGTGTGGGGGCTGGACGGGACCAGGACCGAGGTTGTCTGGGACCGGACCGCGTACGAGTACCTGGCGAGGGCCGGATGGGACGCGCACGGGCCGCTGCTGGCCGTGCAGAGCCGCGACCAGCGGACCCTGCGGGTGCTCGCCGCCGACCCCGCGACGGGCGCGACCCGGCTGCTGCACGAGCAGCGCGACCCGGCCTGGGTGGAGCTGATCCCGGGTACGCCGGCCAGGACCGCGTCCGGCGCTCTGGTGCACACTGCCGACCTCGGCGGGACCCGCCGGCTCACCGTCGCGGGCGAGCCGGTCACCCCGGAAGGGCTGCAGATACGCTCCGTCGAGGACGTGTCGGGCGAGTCCGTGCTGTTCACCGCGAGCGACGAGCCGACCGAGGTGCACCTGTGGTCGTACGCGCCGCACACCGGTCCCGAGCGGCTGAGCGAGGAGCCCGGCGTCCACACCGGGCAGCGGGCGGGCGGCGCCCTGCTGCTCGACTCGCACACCGACGACGGGCCCGAGTTCCGGCTGCTGCCCGCCGAGGGGGCGCCGCTGCCGGTCGCCTGCCTGGCCGCCGAGCCGGTGACGCCACCGCGGGTGACCTGGCTGCGGGCCGGCGAGCACGCGGTGCGCACCGCGCTGCTGCTGCCGTCGTGGCACCGGCCGGGCGGCGACCCGCTGCCGGTGCTGCTGGCGCCCTACGGCGGACCCGCCATGCAACTGGTGCGGCACGGCCGCCACTGGCCGCTGTGCGAGGCGCAGTGGTTCGCCGAGGAGGGCTTCGCGGTGGTCGTCGCCGACGGCCGGGGCACGCCAGGACGCGGGCCCGAGTGGGAGAAGACGGTGCACGGCGACACCCTCAGCGCGCCCGTCGAGGACCAGGTGACGGCGCTGCACGCGGCCGCCGCGCACTGCCCCGGCCTGGACCTGGGCCGGGTGGCGGTGCGCGGCTGGTCCTACGGCGGGACGCTCGCCGCGGCCGCGGTGCTGCGCCGGCCGGAGGTCTTCCACGCGGCGATCTGCGGCGCGGGACCGAGCGACCAGCGGCTGTACGACACGCACTGGCGCGAGCGGTTCCTCGGCCACCCCGACGAGGAGCCGGCGGCGTACGACCGTTCGTCGCCGATCGGGGAGGCGGCGGCGCTGCGCCGCCCGCTGCTGCTGGTGCACGGGCTGGCCGACGACAACGTGGTGGCCGCGCACACGCTGCGGATGTCCGCCGCGCTGCTCGCCGCCGGGCGCGTGCACCAGGTGCTGCCGCTGTCGAACGTCACCCATGGACCCACCGATCCGGTGGTGGTGGAGGGGCTGTTGCGGCACCAGTTGAACTTCCTGCGCGCGTCGCTGAATGTTTCGCCGCCGCAGGCCGTATGAACGGTCACGCGTGCAACGACGCGGCGGGCCGGCTCGCGCCGGCCCGCCGGGCCCGACCAGTCGACAGGAAGCAGCTCATGGCCGAAACCCCCGCAAGCCTCGAGTCCCCCACCCGCCGCACCGTCGTCGCGGCGGCCGGAGGCGTGGGCCTCGCCGCCGTCCTCACCGCGTGCGGCTCGTCCGACAAGGGCTCCGGCTCGGACGCCAACCCCACGACGGGCGGGGCGTCGACGGACTCCGGCGGTACGACCCAGCCGACGGACAGCTCCGCCGCCTCCCCCACCGAATCCGGATCGGGTTCCGGGAGCACGACCGCGTCCGGCGGCGGCACCCCGCTCGCCAAGACCTCGGAGATCCCGGTCGGCGGCGGCATGGTCTTCGCCGACCAGAAGGTCGTCGTCACCCAGCCGGCCGCGGGCCAGTTCAAGGGCTTCTCCGCGGTGTGCACCCACCAGGGCTGCACGGTCGCCAGCGTGTCCGACGGGACGATCAACTGCCCGTGCCACGGCAGCAAGTTCCGGGTGGCCGACGGCAGCGTGGCGGGCGGGCCGGCCCAGGCGCCGCTCCCGTCCAAGCAGGTCACGGTCGCCGGCGGCGAGATCTCGCTGGCCTGATCCCGGCCCGAACCGGACCGACCCCCGT
>WRCZ01000317.1 GCA_009783685.1 Actinomycetes bacterium | reverse complement strand
TGCATGCCGGCGGCGCCAAGGGCAAGGCGCTGCTCGACGCGGCACGCAAGGCCGGCGCCCGCGAGGTCGCCTGCCCGAAGATGACCAAGCCCGCCGACCGGCTGGCGTTCGTCCGCGGCGAGTACCGCGGCCTGGGCCGGTCGGTGACACCCGAGGCCGCGCAGGCGCTGGTCGACGCGCTCGGCAGCGACCTGCGGGAACTGGCGAGCGCCTGCGCGCAGCTGGTCGCCGACACCGACGGCACGATCGACGTCGCCGTGGTCGGCCGCTACTACACCGGCCGGGCCGAGGCCACCGGCTTCGAGGTCGCCGACCTGGCGGTCACCGGCCGCGCCGCCGAGGCGCTGGAGCGGCTGCGCTGGGCGCTGTCCGTGGGCCAGCCGCTGCCCGGCATCACCTTCGCGCTCGCCTCGGGGGTGCGCGCCATCGGCAAGCTCGCCTCCGCCCCGCGCGGCGCCAACCCCGGGCAGCTGGCCCGCGACCTCGGCATGCCGCCGTGGAAGATCGACCGCGTCCGGCAGCAGATGCGCACCTGGAGCGCGGACGGCGTCTCCGTCGCGCTGCGCGCGGTCGCCGAGGCGGACGCCGCGGTCAAGGGCGGCAGCGCCGACCCCGCCTACGCCCTGGAGAAGGCGGTCGTCACCATCGCCCGCGCCGCCCGCTCCCGCGGCTAGCGCGACCGCCCCACCCGGACCCCATCCCGCTCCCACCCGGACACGATCCCGCTCTGGCCCGGCGGCACGGTCCGCCCGCCCCGCGGCGGAAACACCACCGCCCGCCCGGGAATCCCGGGCGGGCGGTGTGACGTGCTTCGCTCAAGCTCCTGTGGTCCTCCCCGCCGCAGCCACGTGGCGAACGTCCGCGTGCGGTGGGTCGATCCCGGCGGTGCCGGTCCGGGCGGTAGAGGGGCCGCTGATTCCGGTTGCCGGCGGTGCCGCAGACCGCTGGTTCACAGGGGTCAGAGGGTGATCAGCCCGCGAGCGAGGAGACCGACTGGGCCAGCGCCGACTTCTTGTTGGCGGCCTGGTTCTTGTGGATGACGCCCTTGCTGACGGCCTTGTCGAGCTTGCGGGCGGCGGAGCGGGCGGCAGCGTTCGCCTTCTCCGCGTCACCGGCGGCCACGGCCTCGCGCGTGCGGCGGATCGCGGTCTTCAGCTCGGACTTGACGGCCTTGTTGCGCTGGCGCGCCTTCTCGTTGGTCTTGTTGCGCTTGATCTGGGACTTGATGTTCGCCACGAAAGAGCCTTCTCAGGTTCGTCTGCCGTGCGGCAGATGCTCCGGTTACCGATCGGTGCGTCTCGGGTAGAGGGCACGAGACGCAGCGGCCCAGGCTACCAGCAGGCCGTCATCGCTCCCAAACCGGAGCAGGCCCCGGCTCATGGGACTATGGACAGCAACGTACAGGTAGCAACGTAACGCGTCTCAAGAAAATGGACCCTGCGTGCCCGCGATCCCTTCCCATGTGCCGCACAACGTGCCGGAGCCGAGCCGTACCGACCCGGCGCTGATCCGCAATTTCTGCATCATCGCCCACATCGACCACGGCAAGTCGACGCTGGCCGACCGGATGCTGCAGCTGACCGGCGTCGTCGACCAGCGGCAGATGCGCGCCCAGTACCTCGACCGCATGGACATCGAGCGGGAGCGGGGCATCACGATCAAGTCCCAGGCCGTCCGGCTGCCGTGGGCGCCGACCGCCGGGGACGAGGAGGGCCGCACCCACATCCTCAACATGATCGACACCCCGGGCCACGTCGACTTCACCTACGAGGTGTCCCGCTCGCTCGCCGCGTGCGAGGGCACCGTCCTGCTGGTGGACGCGGCGCAGGGCATCGAGGCGCAGACGCTGGCGAACCTCTACCTGGCGATGGAGAACGACCTGACCATCGTCCCGGTGCTGAACAAGATCGACCTGCCGGCCGCCCAGCCGGAGAAGTTCGCGGAGGAGCTGGCCAACCTCATCGGCTGCGACCCCGACGACGTGCTGCGGGTCTCCGCCAAGACCGGCGTCGGCGTGGACGCGCTGCTGGACCGGGTGGTGCGCGACGTGCCGGCCCCGGTCGGCGTCGCGGACGCCCCCGCCCGCGCGATGATCTTCGACTCGGTCTACGACTCCTACCGCGGCGTCGTCACCTACGTCCGGGTCGTCGACGGCCAGCTCAACCGGCGCGAGCGGATCCGGATGATGTCCACCGGCGCCACGCACGAGCTGCTGGAGATCGGCACCAACTCGCCGGAGATGCTCCCGGCCGACGGCCTGGGCGTCGGCGAGGTCGGCTACCTGATCACCGGCGTGAAGGACGTCCGGCAGTCCAAGGTCGGTGACACCATCACCAGCCAGCAGGCCGGCGCCACCGAGCCGCTGGGCGGCTACAAGGACCCCAAGCCGATGGTGTTCTCCGGCCTGTACCCGCTGGACGGCTCGGACTACCCGGAGCTGCGCGAGGCGCTGGACAAGCTGCAGCTCAACGACGCGGCGCTGGTCTACGAGCCGGAGACGTCCGCGGCCCTGGGCTTCGGCTTCCGCTGCGGCTTCCTCGGCCTGCTGCACCTGGACGTGATCCGGGAGCGCCTGGAGCGCGAGTTCGGCCTGGACCTGATCGCCACCGCGCCCAACGTGGTCTACCGGGCGATCATGGAGGACGGCACCGAGCACATCGTCACCAACCCCAGCGAGTTCCCCGAGGGCAAGCTCGCCGAGGTGTACGAGCCGGTGGTGCGGGCCACCGTGCTGGCCCCCACCGAGTTCATCGGCGCGATCATGGAGCTGTGCCAGAACCGGCGTGGCTCGCTGCTGGGCATGGACTACCTGTCCGAGGACCGCGTCGAGATCCGCTACACCCTCCCGCTGGCCGAGATCGTCTTCGACTTCTTCGACCAGCTGAAGTCCAAGACACGCGGCTACGCCTCGCTGGACTACGAGCCCACCGGCGAGCAGAGCGCGGACCTGGTCAAGGTCGACATCCTGCTGCACGGCGACAAGGTCGACGCGTTCTCCGCGATCACCCACAAGGACAAGGCGTACGCCTACGGCGTCCGGCTGGTGGCCAAGTTGCGCGAACTCATCCCGCGGCAGAACTTCGAGGTACCGATCCAGGCGGCCATCGGCTCCCGGGTCATCGCCCGCGAGACGGTGCGCGCCATCCGCAAGGACGTGCTCGCCAAGTGCTACGGCGGCGACATCTCCCGCAAGCGCAAGCTGCTGGAGAAGCAGAAGGAGGGCAAGAAGCGGATGAAGATGGTCGGCAGCGTCGAGGTGCCCCAGGAGGCCTTCATCGCGGTGCTGTCCACGGACGAGAGCGGGGACGGCAAAGCCAAGAAGTGAAGAGTGCTTCACGTTTACAAACCACCGGCGTCGCCCTCTTACGCGCCGGCCGCCGGCGCTCTACCCTGATCCGACCGATTAGGTTACTGGTGAGTTAAGAAGGCCCTGAGCGGCCCGGAGGTAGTCGTGACCGACACACAGACGTTGCTGGAGAACCGGCCGCCCTCCGTGGCCACGCTCTTCCTGGAGCGCGTCGCCGCCACCCCGGACGCCGAGGCGTACCGGTACCCGGTCCCGGCGGAGAGCGGTCAGGGTCCCGACGGCTGGAACTCGCTCACCTGGGACCAGGCCGCCGGCCGCGTGTACGCGATCGCGGCCGGCCTGATGGACCTGGGCGTGCGGCCGGAGGAGCGGGTCGCGATCGCCGCCAACACCAGCGTCGACTGGATCCTGGCGGACCTCGCCGTGCTGTGCGCGGGCGCGGCCACCACCACGGTCTACCCCAGCACCAACGCCGACGAGACCGCGTTCATCCTGGCCGACTCCGGCAGCCGGGTGCTCATCGCCGAGGACGCCGGCCAGCTCGCCAAGGCCCGCGCGCGCCGCGCCGAGCTGCCGGAGCTGGCCCACGTGGTGGTGATCGACCCGGCCGGCGCCGCGGACACCGACGGCGACGGCTGGGTGCTGTCGCTGGAGGAGCTGGAGAAGCGCGGTGCCGCCTACCTGGAGGCGCACCCGTCGGCGGTCACCGACGCCGTCGCCCACATCACCAAGGACCAGCTCGCCACCCTGATCTACACCTCCGGCACCACCGGCCGCCCCAAGGGCGTCCGGCTGCCGCACGACGCCTGGGCCTACATGGCCCGGGCGATCCAGTCGATCGACCTCATCCACGAGGACGACGTCCAGTACCTGTGGCTGCCGCTCGCGCACGTCTTCGGCAAGGTGCTCACCGCCGGGCACATCACCGTCGGCCACGTCACCGCGGTCGACGGGCGGGTCGACAAGATCATCGAGAACCTGCCGGTCGTCCAGCCCACCTACATGGCGGCCGTGCCGCGGATCTTCGAGAAGGTCTACAACGGTGTGGCGGCCAAGGCGCGGGCCGGCGGCGCCGCCAAGTACAAGATCTTCCAGTGGGCCGCCGAGGTCGCCCGCGAGTACGCCAAGACCACCCAGAACAGCATGCGGCTCACCGGCACGCCGACCGCGCCGGTGGGGCTGCGGGCCAAGCACGCGGTCGCCGACAAGCTCGTCTACGCCAAGCTGCGGGAGGCGTTCGGCGGCCGGCTGCGGGCCTGCGTGTCCGGCTCGGCGGCCCTCGCCCCGGAGATCGGCTACTTCTTCGCCGGCGCCGGCATCCACATCCTGGAGGGCTACGGCCTGACCGAGTCCAGCGCGGCGAGCTTCGTCAACCCCGGCGAGTCCTACCGCACCGGCACCGTCGGCAAGGCGCTGCCCGGCCTGGAGGTGCGGGTCGCCGAGGACGGCGAGATCCTGCTGCGCGGCCCCGGCATCATGCAGGGCTACCACGGCCTGCCGGAGAAGACGGCCGAGGTCCTGGAACCGGACGGGTGGTTCCACACCGGCGACATCGGCGAGCTCTCGCCCGACGGCTTCCTGAAGATCACCGACCGCAAGAAGGACCTGATCAAGACCTCCGGCGGCAAGTACATCGCGCCCGCGGAGGTCGAGGGCCAGTTCAAGGCGGTCTGCCCGTTCGTCAGCAACGTGCTGGTCGTCGGCGGCGGCCGCAACTTCTGCACCGCGCTGCTCGCGCTCGACGAGCCGACGATCCTCGCCTGGGCGCAGGAGAACGGCCTGGAGGCCCGCGCGTACGCCGACATCGTCGCCACCGAGCAGGTCCGCGAGCTGATCCAGGGGTACGTGGACCAGCTCAACGAGGGCCTGCAGCGCTGGCAGCAGGTCCGCCAGTTCCGGCTGCTGCCGCGCGACCTCGACGTCGAGCACGGCGACCTGACGCCCAGCCTGAAGCTGAAGCGGCCCGTGGTGGAGCGGGAGTTCGCACCGCTCATCGAGGAGATGTACGCCGGGTCCCGCGAGGCGTAGCCCGGCCGTCCCGCCGTCCGTTCCCGCGGGGCGCCGTCGGGCGCCGCGCGGGCGGAGGGTAGTCGATGAACGGCCCGGGCAGGGGCGAACCCGCCGGAAGGGGGCACGAAGGAGGGAGTCGCCCGCCGGCTCGTGCCCCGGACTGCGCTCCGGTGCCAGGCTGGGCATGTGAGCCCCACCGCAGCGGTGGCCCGAGCGCACGGCCGGGCCACCGGCACCAGCCTCCCCGGTAACGAGCTCGCCGCCGGCGCGGCCCGCAGATTCCTGCGTGCCGCGCTCGCGGAGTGGGCCGACCCCTACTTCGCCGACCGCGTCATGGACGACGGCACGCTGCTGGTCAGCGAGCTGGTCACCAACGCGGTGGTGCACGCCGGCACCGCCGTCGAACTCGTCTGCCGGCTGGACCCGGCCGAGTCGGCGCTCGTGCTGGAGGTCACCGACCGGCACCCCGCACGGGCGCTGCGCGGCGACCGCGCGGCCGCCGGGCCCGGCGATCCAGGGTCCGGCACCCTCACGTCCGCCGACGTCGCCCACGACCTCGCAAACGACCGGGCCGAGGGCGGCCGCGGGCTGTACCTGGTCGCCACGCTCGCCGACACCTGGGGCGTCACCTACCGGCGCGACCGCAAGACCGTGTGGTGCAGGATCGCGCTGACCGGCGAGCCCGAGCCCGAGGCGCGCATCCCCGCGCAACTGCTGGCGCCCAGCCTGCCGAGCCTGCCGCGGCGCGCCGACCCGGACTGGGGCGGCCACGGCCCGCTGTCGTTCCTGGCCGAGGCGTCCGACCTGCTCGCCGGGCAGCTCGACGAGGACAACGTCGCCTCGCTCGCCACCCAGTTGCTGGTGCCGCGGCTCGCCGACTGGTGCGCGGTCTGGCTCCACCCGGGCGGCAACCGCCCGCGCCTGGCCCATGTCTGGCACAGCGCCGAGCACCACATCGACGGCCTGCGGGCGGCACTCGAGCAGGCGCCCCCGGCGCCCAGCGACCGCCCGGGCGCCCAGCCCTACCCCTGGCCGCGCGACGCCGGGGTCGCCCTCGCCGTGCCGCTGATCGCCACCGGCCGCTGCCACGGCACCCTGCTGCTGGGCGCCGCGCCGGCGCGCGGCGGCCTGCCCGACGGCGCGCTCGGCCTCATCGAGGACTTCGCCCGCCGGGTCGCCCTCGCGCTCGGCACCGCCCGCCAGTACGCCCGCCAGGCCATGATCAGCACCGTGCTCCAGCGCGGCCTGCTGCCGCCCGCCACCGGCCGCATCCCCGGCGTCGAGCACGCCGTCGTCTACGAGCCGACCGGCGGCGACTGGGTCGGCGGCGACTTCTACGACCTGTTCCCGGCCGGCGACGGACGCTGGTGCTTCGCGCTCGGCGACGTGTGCGGGAGCGGCCCGGAGGCCGCGTCGCTGGCCGGGATCGCCCGCCCCGTGCTGCGGCTGCTGGCGCGCGAGGGGTGCGGGGTCTCCGACGTGCTGGACCGGCTCAACAAGGCGCTCGCCGACGAGGCGGCCACCGCGCTGCTCGCCGAGACCGCCGCGTGGGAGGGCCAGGCGCGGTTCCTGTCCCTCCTGTACGGGGAGATCACTCCGGGCGCGCCCGGACCCGGCGCCCAGGTCACGCTCGCCTCGGCCGGCCACCCGCTGCCGCTGCTCCTCGCGCCCGACGGAACGGTGCGGCCCGCGGCCACGCCGCAGATGCTGCTCGGCATCTCCGACGACGCGCGGTACGCCAGCGAGAGCTTCGTGCTGGCGCCCGGCGACACGCTGCTGTGCGTGACCGACGGGGTCACCGAGCGCCGCCATGCCGGGCGGCAGTTCGACGACGACGACGGGCTCGCGGCGGTGCTGCGGGGCTGCACGGGGTTGCCTGCGGCAGGCGTTGCGGAGACGTTGCGCAAGGCTGTCCACGACTTCGACGAGACCCCTCCCGCCGACGACCTCGCCCTCCTCGTCCTCCAGGCCCTCTGACCCCCGCCCCGCGGGCCGCGGCCCGCCCCTCCCGACCCGCCTCCGCCCAACGCGGTGTGTCCCCTGCGGCAGGGTGCGCCCTGCCAGGGCCGCGGCCGGGCACGGTGGCGGCGGGGTGCGCCCCGTCAGGGGCGCGAGGAAGTGCGCGAGCAACCGGCCACCGCCCGGGGGTCCGGGACGGACCGATCTGCCCCTTCGGGCCGGTGACGACCCGCGGCCCGCAGCC
>WRCZ01000316.1 GCA_009783685.1 Actinomycetes bacterium | reverse complement strand
TTCGGGAGCCGAAACTCGTATAGTGACGGTGAAGTTCACGTGATCGGTCACTGAGGCGGGCCGAGTCAGCGCTGTGACCGGCAGGAGAATCGAGGCTTCGCGTGTCCAATCGGCCGACCCTGCGTACCGTTGCGGCCGAGGCGGGCGTTTCGCACCAGACGGTGTCGCGGGTGATCAACGGCGACCCGACGGTCACCGACGTCGTCCGCGACCGGGTGCAGTCCGCGATGCGCCGGATGGACTACCGGCCGAGCGCCGGTGCGCGGGCCCTGGCCAGCGGCCGTACCGAAGTGGTCGGCGTGGTCCTGCCGCACAACCCCGGCTTCGCCTTCTCCAACGACCACCTGATCCGCCTGGTGCGCGGCGCCGACCAGGAACTCGCCGCGCGCGGCTACGGGTTGCTGCTGTCCACCAACGAGGTGGCTGCCGAACCCGCCTCCGCGTACCGGCGGTTCGTGCAGCGCCGCCAGGTCGACGGGCTGCTCGTGGAGGCCGGCAGCGGTGGCGAGTCGCTGCCCGCGCTGCGGGCCGCGGGCTACCCGACCGTGGTGATCGGCTACCCCGGCGACGACCTCGACCTCACCTGCGTCCACCCCGACGACGAAGGCGGCGCCTACGCGGTGACCCAGCACCTGCTGGCCCTCGGGCACCGCCGGATCGCGGTCGTCAACGGCCCCGCGGAGAACCGGCTCGCGATGGCGGCCCGGCTGCGCGGTGTCCACCGGGCCTTCGCCGACGCCAGCCGTGCCGTCCCCGACGACCTGGTGGAGCACGGGGACTTCACCGCCGCGTCCGGCCACGCCGCCGCGGCACGGCTGATGGCGCGGGCGGACCCGCCCACCGCGATCTTCGCCTTCAACGACGGCATGGCGCTCGGCGTCCAGCGCCTGCTGCGCGAGCAGGGCCGCGCCCTGCCCGCCGACGTCTCGGTCGCCGGGTTCGACGACACCGAGGTCGCGGACCTCGTCGACCCCGCGCTGACCAGCGTCAGCATGCACAGCGTGGACGTCGGCCGGCGCGCCGCGCAGATCCTGCTGGACCTGATCGACGGACGGCCGCCGGCGCAACGGGAGACGGTCATGCCCTGCACCCTGAAGGTCCGCGCCTCGACCAGGCCGTGCACCGCCGCCGACTGACCGGCTGACGAACTGCCGAACCGCCGAACTGCCGAACTGCCGAACTGCCGAACCGCCGAACCGCCGACCGATGAACGGACGAACCGACGGCTGACCGGCCGCCGGCCCCACGGCGGCACGCTGCCGCCCGGCCCGCACCCCGCCCCCGACGCCGCGGCACCTCCGCATCCCCCCACGCACGAGACGACCACACCCCCCACATCACCGAACTCCGTTCCTGGAAAGGACCGTTCGTACCGATGGACCACGCCCAGAGCCGGACCGGCACCCCCGACTCCTGCGCCTACGTGGAGGACGTCTCGCCCGGCAACGGGCGCATGCGGCCCCGCGCCACGTTCCGCTCCGACGCACCCGTGATCGACCTGGACGGCGCGTGGAGCTTCCGGCTCGGCGCCGGACTCCACGACCTGACACCCGGGTTCGAGGACCCCGGCTTCGACGCCGCGTCCTGGACCACCCTCGCCGTGCCCTCGTGCTGGCAGATGGACGGCGTCCCCGGAACCGGCCGCTTCGGCACGCCCGCCTACACCAACGTCACCTACCCGATCCCCGTCGACCCGCCCCGCGTGCCCGACGAGAACCCGACCGGCGAGTACCGCAGGGAGTTCCAGGTCGAGGAGGGCTTCGCCGCCGGGGGAGCGGCCGTCCTCAGGTTCGAGGGCGTGGACTCCTGCTTCGCGGTCTGGCTGAACGGGGAGTTCCTCGGCGACGGCAAGGGCAGCCGGCTGCCCACCGAGTTCGACGTCACCCGCGTGCTCCGGCCCGGCCGCAACGTGCTCGCCCTGCGCGTCCACCAGTGGTCCGCCGGAACGTACCTGGAAGACCAGGACATGTGGTGGCTGTCGGGCATCTTCCGCTCGGTGCGGGTGCTGGCCCGGCCGGCCGACGGCATCGCCGACTTCTTCGTCCACGCCGACTACGACCACCGCACCGGCACCGGCACCCTGCGCATCGACGTCGCCGGCGACGCCCGGCTGACCGTCCCCGGGCTCGGCATCACCGACGCCGATCCCGCGGGCCCGTTCACCCTGCCCGGCGTCGCGCCGTGGAGCGCCGAGCAACCGCGGCTCTACGACGGCGAACTGGCCGCCGCCGGCGAGCGGGTCCCGGTGCGCATCGGCTTCCGCCGCATATCCGTCGAGGACGGGGTGCTCACCGCCAACGGCCGGCCGCTGGTCTTCCACGGCGTCAACCGGCACGAGTGGGACCCGGTCACCGGCCGCACCCTCAGCCGCGAGACCATGCTCGCCGACGTGCTGCTGATGAAGCGGCACAACGTCAACGCCGTGCGGACCAGCCACTACCCGCCGGAGTCGGCCTTCCTCGACCTGTGCGACGAGTACGGCCTGTGGGTCGTCGACGAGTGCGACCTGGAGACCCACGGCTTCTCGCAGAACGGCTGGCGCGGCAACCCCAGCGACGACCCCGCCTGGTGGCCGGCGCTGCTCGACCGCGCGGCGCGGATGGTCGAGCGGGACAAGAACCACCCGAGCGTGGTGTTCTGGTCGCTCGGCAACGAGTCCGGCACCGGCGCGAACCTGGCCGCCATGGCCGAGTGGATCCGTGACCGCGACCCCGACCGCCTCATCCACTACGAGGGCGACTGGGACAACTGCGCCTACACCGACGTGTACTCGGTGATGTACCCGGACTACTCGACGGTGGCGGTGGTCGGCGCCCGCCAGGAGCCGCTCACCGGCGACCCGGTGAACGACGCCCACCGCCGCGCCATGCCGTTCCTGCTGTGCGAGTACGCGCACGCGATGGGCAACGGCCCCGGCGGGCTGCGCCAGTACCAGGAGCTGTTCGAGACCCACCCGCGGCTGGCCGGCGGCTTCGTGTGGGAGTGGATCGACCACGGAGTCGCCCAGCGCACCGAGGACGGCACGCTCTACTACGCCTACGGCGGGGACTTCGGCGAGCCGGTGCACGACGGCAACTTCGTCGCCGACGGCCTGCTCCTGCCCGACCGCACGCCGTCGCCCGGCCTGCTGGAGTACGCGAAGGTCATCGAGCCGGTGCGGATCACCGCCCGGCCCGACGGGTGCGGGATCGAGGTCCGCAACCTGCACCACACCCGCGACACCGGTTACCTGCGGTGGACCTGGCTGCTGGAGGTGGACGGCGAGCAGGCCGGCGAGGGCGAGTGGCCGGTTCCGGCGACCGCCGCGGGCACGACCGGCCACGCGGACTGGCCGGAAGATGTGGTCAAGGCCGTCGACGCGGCGGGACCGGGGGAGCGGTGGCTGACCGTGACCGCGCAACTCGCCGAGGACGAGCCGTGGGCGAAGGCCGGGCACACCGTCGGCTGGGCCCAGCTCGACCCGCGGGCGGGAGCCGCCGAGGACGCTCCCGGGCCGCACGCAACCGGCGAAGGCGCGGGGACCGGCGCCTCCGGTTCCACCGCGCCCGCCGGCGCGACCGCGACCGCGGCCCGGGCCGTGCCGGCCGGCCCGGCGACGACCGCGGTGCCGCGCCGCACCGGGACCCTCACCCTCGGGCCCGGCACGTTCGACGCCGCGACCGGCACCCTGGTCCGGCTCGGCGACCTGGCGCTCGACGGGCCCCGGGTGGACGTGTGGCGCGCCCCGATCGACAACGACTCGCGGTCGCCGCTGCTCGACGCCTGGCTCAAGGCCGGTCTCGACCGGCTGCGGCACGCGGTGCTGGAGATCAGGACCGGCGACGCCGGAGTGACCGTGCGCACCAGGATCGCCCCCGCGGGGCAGGACACCGCACTGCTCGCCGACTACCACTGGACCACCGCGCCCGGGAACCGGCTGGCGCTCACCGTGGAGACCCGGCCGGCCGGCACCTGGCGGGTCCCGCTGCCGCGGCTCGGGGTCGCCCTGGCCCTGCCGGGAGAGCTGGACCGGGTGAGCTGGTTCGGCCTCGGCCCCGGTGAGGCGTACCGGGACAGCGAGGAGGCGGTGCGGGTCGGGCGGTACGCGAGCACGGTGGTCGCGATGCAGACGCCGTACCCGTACCCGCAGGAGAACGGCAACCGCCGCCATGTGCGCCGGGCCCGCCTGACCAGGGCCTCCGGCGCCGGAACGGGACTGGAGATCACCGGCAGCCCCTGGTTCGACCTGACCGCGCGGCCCTGGTCCACCGCGGACCTGGCGGCGGCTGCCCACACCTGCGACCTGAGTCCCGACGGACTGACCCACCTCCACCTCGACCTCGAACACCACGGCCTCGGCAGCGGTTCGTGCGGCCACCCCGTACAGCCGCGACACCATCTGGCCGCCGTCCCGGCCCGGTTCAGGCTGGGATTCGGCCTGGTCGAAGCGGAGGAGGGCGATGGCGTAGGGTGACATCCGCGACCCCGGCGGCGGTATGATCAGCCAGCGAGACAACGTTGGCCCACCCCTCGGCGCCACGTCGCCGAGGGGAGCATTCCGTGAGTACACCGAACCCGGGCCCGAGCGCGGCGGCGCCGCGGCGACCGACCATGGCCGACGTCGCTCGCGAGGCGGAGGTCAGCCTCAAGACCGTCTCGCGCGTCGTCAACGGCGTGTCCACCGTCGACGCCGAGATGGCCGCACGGGTCCGGGCGGCGGTGGCGCGCCTGGGGTTCCGCCGCAACAGCATGGCCCGTGACCTGCGGACCCGCAGCACCTCGGCCACCATCGGGCTGCTCATCGAGGACCTGGCGAACCCGTTCTACGCGGGCATCGCCGCGGCCGCGGCGCAGTGCGCCCTGGAGAACGACACCCTGCTGATCACGGCGAGTTCGGAGGAGGACGCCGACCGGGAGCGCAGGCTGCTGCTGCAGATGTGCGAGCGGCGCGTGGAGGGGCTGCTGGTCGTGCCGGCCGGCAGCACCGCCGACCACGTCTACCTGCGCCCGGAGATCGAGATGGGCACGCCGGCGGTCTTCCTCGACCGCCGGCCCACCAACCTGCGCGTGGACACCGTGCTCATCGACAACGCGGCCGGCGCCCGGTCCGCGATCGAGCACCTCACCGAACGCGGCCACGAGCGGATCGGCGTGGTCTCGGACTGGCTCAGCATCCCGCCCATGGCCGAGCGGCTGTCGGCCGCCGAGGCCGCGCTGGAGCGCGCCGGCGTGCCGTACCGGCCCGACCTGATCCGCTACGGCCTGCACACCGTGCCCGACACCGAGGCCGCGGTCGCCGAGATGCTCTCCGGGCCGCAGCCGCCGACCGCGCTGTTCGCGCTCAACAACCGGCTCACCCTCGGCGTGCTCGGCGCGCTCAGCCGGCTCGGCCGGCAGGTGGACGTGGTCGGCTTCGACGACTTCGAGACCGCCGGGCTGATGGCCCACCCGCTCACCGTCGTGTCCTACGACGCCCGCGCGATGGGCCGGATCGGCGCCG
Organism: Actinomycetes bacterium; assembly: GCA_009783685.1. Taxonomy (GTDB): domain Bacteria; phylum Actinomycetota; class Actinomycetes; order Streptomycetales; family Streptomycetaceae; genus Actinacidiphila. The sequence goes on along the minus strand of WRCZ01000316.1, from coordinate 2,043 downwards.
AACTCCTCTTCAAGCGGATCGCCGGCGACACCTCCCGGCCCAAGACCGTGGTGATCCCCACCGAGCTGGTGGAGCGCACGCCGGGCCGTCAGACGGCCGAGCGCGGGGCCGCGGCGCGCGCCTGACGCCGCTGCCGGCGGGGGCGGGGGCCCTCCCGGCGGCGGGGACGACGGCGGCCCGGCAGCGTCAACGTGCCCGCCGGGCACCGGGGTTGCGGCCACACCAGGCACGCGAACGCCTCCCGAACCGTGGGGTGATCTCTGGCGGCGCGGAGTATTGGGCGGCAAATAACGGGTGCAAGCGACCTCGCCGTAGGCCGCCGCCGAGCCCGGCGCGCGCAGGCCGGACGCCCGTCGCGGCCCGCACGGGTCAGGGCTGGTCGGCCACGAGAGCGATGGCGCGCGTCTCGGGAACTCCCAGCATCAGCAGGCTCGTGATCGTCGCCGCCCGGGCGCCGAGGGCCTCGTCCGACAGGTCGCTGTCCGCGATGGCGAACACGGCGCCGTAGGCAACCTGGCTCAGGATGCCTGCCGGCAGGTGCTGGGCGAACACGCCGCTGTCCTGGCCCCGTTTCACCAGGTCGGCGAGGAGCTCGTCGACCGGCCCGAGCATGCCGTGGATCGCCTCGCCGTACTCGCCACGGCGCAGTGCCAGCAGCACGCGGTACCGGTGCGCCACCGGCCAGAGGCGGGCGATGAACTCGGCCCACGCGGCGTCCGCGTCCGGGTCGGACGCGTTGACTTCGGTGAGCACGGCGGTCATCTCGGTGACGGCCCGTTCCGTGAGGGTCCGCACCAGGTCGAGGCGTGAGGGGAAGTGGCCGTAGACCGTGCGACGGACGACGCCGGCAGCGGAGGCGATGTCGCCCATCCCGGCGTCGGGGTTCGCTCCCAGCACGTCGAGGGCGACGTCGAGGATGCGATCGCGCGTCTCGTTCATCGCGCGCAGGCGGGAGGACTCAGTGGGCACGACGCCATTGTTGCACACTGGTGTGCAATGACTTAGGCTGCACAGCAGTGTGCAATGAGAGTTGCTGTGCTTCGAAGCTCAGGAGACGAACGCCATGACCGCACCGACGCCGCCGACCTCGACCCTCGTCCGCCCGTTCAGCGTCTCGATCCCGGACTCGGACATCGACGACCTGAAGCGGCGACTGGCCGGAACCCGATGGCCGGACCCGGAAACGGTGGGCGACTGGTCGCAAGGGGTTCGCGTGGAGAACGCCAGATCCCTGGTCGACTACTGGGAGCACGAGTACGACTGGCGGCGCTTCGAGTCCGAACTCAATCGCTTCCCCCAGTTCCTGACCGAGATCGATGGGCTGGACATCCACTTCATCCACGTCAGGTCGATGAATCCCCACGCGATGCCGCTGATCCTCACGCACGGATGGCCGGGCTCCCTCGTCGAGTTCCTGAAGCTGATCGGCCCGCTGACCGATCCGGTGTCGTTCGGGGGAGACGCCGCCGATTCGTTCGACGTCGTCGTGCCGTCGCTCCCCGGGTTCGGGTTCTCCCAGAAGCCCACGGAGACCGGGTGGACCGTGTCGCGCATCGCAAGCGCGTGGGCGGAGCTGATGAAGCGTCTCGGCTACACGCGATGGGCCGCGCAGGGCGGCGATTGGGGTGCCGTCGTCACCACCGCCCTCGGGGCCATGCAGCCTGAGGGGCTTCTGGGAATTCATCTGAACACCCAGTACGCCTTTCCCGCGCAGATCCCCGACACCTTGTCGCCCGAGCAGCGCGACGCCGTGGAGACGCTCGCCCTCTACACCGGCGATCTCGGTGGGTCGAACCACCTTCAGGGTACGAAGCCGGAGACGGTCGGATTCGCCCTGGCGGACTCTCCCGCCGGTCAGGCAGCCTGGATCTACGACAAGTTCCAGTCCAAGACCGACAACCGCGGGCTCGCCGAGGACGCCCTCAGCAGGGACGACATGCTCGACGCGATCTCCCTCTACTGGTTCACCAACAGCGCGGCGTCGTCCGGCCGCATCTACTGGGAGAACAGGTCGGCCACGTTCGCCGGCCCGAAGCTGACGCT
>WRCZ01000315.1 GCA_009783685.1 Actinomycetes bacterium | reverse complement strand
TTCGGTCAAGGCGGTCAAGCCGGCAAAGACGCCGCTGGCAGCGCAGGTGGACGCGGCCGCGACGCAGACGCCCGAGTGCCCGGCAGGGTTGAACTGCAACTTCGTGCCGGCCGCGTTCAAGCAGGACAGCTCCGACAAGGCCGACTACGGCAACTACGACGTCACGAATCGCCCGACGAACACGACGGACACCGGTGACGGGGTGAAGATCACCTCGATCGTCATCCACGACACCGAGGGCGACTACACCAGCACGGTCAACAGCTTCAAGGACCCCACGGCGTACGCAAGCGCCCACTACGTCATCCGGGCCCAGGACGGCCTGGTGACGCAGATGGTGGCGTTGAAGGACACCGCCTGGCACGCGGGCAACAAGACCGTGAACATGCACTCGGTCGGCGTGGAGCACGAGGGCTTCGCCATCAAGGCCGGCAGCTGGTACAGCGAGCCGCAGTACGACTCGTCGGCCCAGTTGGTGAAGTACCTTGCACAGCGCCTGGGCATCCCGCTCGACCGGGACCACATCTTCGGTCACGACGAGGTCCCTGGCGTCCTGGACCACTACGTCGGGGGCATGCACTGGGACCCGGGCCCGTACTGGGACTGGAACCACTACTTCGCGCTGATGGGCGTCAACCTCGGGGCGAGCGGCGCGGGCGGACCCGTGAGCACGGGCCAGGTCGTCCGGTTCGTGGCGCCCTTCACCACCGCCAACCAGCCGACGGTGACCTACGGCGGCGTGACCCAGGCCGCCCACCCGACCAACTTCGGCTATCTGTACACCAGCGCCTCCACCACTTCGGCCCGCATCGGTGATCCGTATCTGCACAGTGGCACCGCGGGTACGACCGACGGCCCGGACTGGGGCGACAAGCTGGTGGCCGGAAGCCAGTACGTGGTCGCCGGAACGTCGGGCACCGACTGGACGGCGATCTGGTACGGCGGCAAGAGGGCGTGGTTCTACAACCCGAGCGGCCAGTACACGGTGGTGCTGCCCTCGCGGCAGGTCGTCACCCCCGCCGCGGGCAAGACCGCGGCGGTGTACGGCCGCACCTACCCCGAGGTGGCGGCGTACGCGGCGACGAGCGTCCCGGTGCAGGACTCGCAGTACGGCAAGAACAGCGATCCGCTGACGCTCTACAGCCTGCCTGCCGGCCAGTCCTACGAGGTTGCCGGTGCTCCGGTCAAGGGCAACTTCTTCTACGCCATGAACTTCGACAACAGCGCACCGGGTGACCACACGCTGGTCACGGGGACCAACGAGTTCTACCCGATCCACTACAACCACCGCCTCGCGTGGGTCCAGAGCACCGACGTGACGACATCGAACAGCACCGCCCCCGACCCCGGTACGGCCCGCAACAACCTGCTGGGCCGTGACTCGTCGGGCGCGCTGTGGCAGTACCAGGGCACCGGCAACGCCGCCGCGCCGTACTACTCGCGGTTCAAGGTCGGCCCGGGCTGGCAGGTCTACAACATGCTGGTGCCGCTGACCGACCTGAAGGCGAGCGGCACGGGCGACATGGTCGCCCGGGACAGCTCCGGGGTGCTCTGGTACTACCAGGGCGCGGGCAAGCCGTCGGCGCCGTTCAAGGCGCGGGTGAAGGTCGGTCCCGGCTGGCAGATCTACAACGCGATGGCCGGCGTGCGCGACGTGACCGGGGACGGCAGGCCCGACCTGGTCGCCCGGGACTCGTCCGGCACCCTGTGGCTGTACCAGGGCACCGGCAGCACCACGGCGCCGTTCGCCGCGCGCGTCAAGGTCGGCGCGGGCTGGAACGCGTACAACATGCTCGTCGGCATCGGGGACTTCACCGGTGACGGCAAGGGCGACATGATCGCGCGGGACTCCTCGGGCGGGCTGTACCTGTACACCGGCACCGGCAAGGCGGCCGCGCCGTTCGCGGCGAAGCTGAAGATCGGCACCGGCTGGCAGACGTACAACGCGCTGGTCGGCGCCGGCGACCTGTCCGGGGACGGCAAGCCCGACCTGGTCGGCCGCGACGCGTCCGGCACCCTGTGGCTGTACAAGGGCACCGGCAGCACGACGTCCCCGTACGCCGCCCGCGTCAAGGTGGGCACCGGCTGGCAGATCTACGGTCTGCTGGTCTAAGGTCGGGTCCATGTTCGCGCCGATGAACCAGAACTGGTGGTGGCCCCCCTCCCGGGCGGCCCACTGAACCTCGCGCGCGACGACTCGACACACGCGAAGGCCGCCCCACAGGGGCGGCCTTCGGCGTTTCCCGGGCCCGGCCGCCCTTCCGTCCACGGGACTCTCGGAAGGACCACCGCCGTGCCTGACTCCGCCGCCCAGCTCGTGCACCGCCTCGTCGCGGACGGCTGCCCGCCGTTCGCCCTGCTGCACCGCCGGACGCCCGGCCACCCCGAGGGCGTGGTGGAGGTGCTGCTCGGGCCGGTGGTGACCGCGCCGGCCCTGTCCGGCATCCCGCTGCCGGCCGGCGCGCCCGGCTCGGGCCCGGCCCTGGACGCCCTGGCGCTGGTGCCGTTCCGGCAGATCCGCGAGCGCGGCTTCGACGTCCGCGACGACGGCACGCCGCTGGCCGTGCTGCTGCCGGAGGAGACCCGCACCCTCGCGCTCGACGACCTGCTCGCCGCGCTGCCCGACGACGACGTCAGGGTCGAGGACGGCGCCTTCGACGTGGACGACGACGCGTACGCGGACATCGTCGAGCGGGTGATCGAGGACGAGATCGGCCGCGGCGAGGGCGCCAACTTCGTGATCCGGCGCACCTTCCGCGGCTCGGTGCCCGGTTACGGCCCGCGGGCGGCGCTGGCGCTGTTCGGCCGGCTGCTGCGCGGCGAGCGCGGCGCGTACTGGACGTACGTGGTGCACACCCCGCAGCGCACGCTGGTCGGCGCGAGCCCGGAGGTGCACGTCCGGATGTCCGGCGGGACCGTGGTGATGAACCCGATCAGCGGCACCTACCGCTACCCGGCGCAGGGGCCGGACGCCGAGGGCCTGCTGGAGTTCCTGCACGACGCCAAGGAGGTGGAGGAGCTGACGATGGTCGTCGACGAGGAGCTGAAGATGATGTGCACCGTCGGCGACCTGGGGGGTGTGGTGGTCGGGCCGCGGCTGAAGGAGATGGCCCATCTGGCGCACACCGAGTACGAGTTGCGCGGCCGCTCCACCATGGACGTGCGGGACGTGCTGCGGGAGACGATGTTCGCCGCGACCGTCACCGGCTCCCCGGTGCAGAACGCCTGCCGGGTGATCGAGCGGTACGAGCCGCTCGGGCAGGACGGTGTCGGGCGCGGCTACTACGCGGGCGCCCTGGCGCTGATCGGGCGGGACGCGGGCGGCGCGCAGACGCTGGACTCGCCGATCCTGATCCGCACCGCCGACATCGCGCCGGACGGCACGCTGAAGGTGCCGGTCGGGGCGACGCTGGTGCGGCACTCCGACCCGCGCGCGGAGGTGGCCGAGACGCACGCCAAGGCCGCCGGGGTGCTGACCGCGCTCGGCGTGCTGCCGGCGCCGCGGGCCGCCGAGCGGGGGCCGCGGCCGCGGCTGGCCGACGACATCAGGGTCAGGGCGGCGCTGGACGCGCGCCGGGCGCACCTGGCGCCGTTCTGGCTGCGGATGCAGACCGGCCCGGTGGCCGCGGGCGAGGCGGCCCTGTCCGGGCACGCGCTGGTGGTGGACGGCGAGGACACCTTCACCGCGATGCTGGCGCACCTGCTGCGCTCGTGCGGTCTGGGGGTGACGGTGCGGCGGTTCGACGAGCCGGGGCTGCGGGAGGCGGCGCTGGCGCACCGGGGGCCGGTGGTGCTGGGTCCCGGTCCCGGGGATCCCGCGGACACCGCGGACCCGAAGATGCGGCTGCTGCGCGCCCTGGCCGCCGACCTGGTCGCCGGCCACCGGCACGGGCTGCTCGGGGTGTGCCTGGGCCATGAGCTGATCGCCGCGGAGCTGGGGCTCGACCTGGCGCGCAAGGCGAACCCGGCGCAGGGCGCGCAGGAGCGCATCGACTTCTTCGGGCGGCCCGAGACGGTCGGCTTCTACAACACCTTCACCGCCCGCTGCGACGAGGCCGCGGCACTCGAACTGGGCATGCACCGGGTGGAGTTGAGCCGGGACCCGGCCAGCGGGGACATCCACGCGATGCGCGGTCCCGGCTTCGCGGGCGTGCAGTTCCACCCGGAGTCGGTGCTCACGCTCAACGGCCCCGCGCTGGTGGCGGAGATGCTGTCCGCCGTCACCGTCGCCTGAATCGCGGCCCGGCCCGCCCCGGCCGGGAGGAACCGGCCGTCCCCGCCGGGCGCGTGCCCGGCGGGGAGAACGGCAGGGCCGCGCGAGGGCCGGACGCGCCGCCGGCCGGCGGCGGCCGTCAGGCGGTCTCGCCGAACCGGCTGGCGTCCAGGACCGGTTCGGCCCGCACCGGCGCGGCCAGCACCGGGCCGATCAGCATGGTCACCGCGGTGATCATCGCGTACTCGTCGGCGGTGCCGTCCACCACCAGGTCGGCGACCGCCCGGGACGGCGCGACATGCGCGGCGTGCCGTTCCCGGCCGGTCATCAGGTAGTTGCGCAGGGACAGGGCCGGGTCCTGCCGCTGCACCTCGATCTTGCGCAGGATCTTGCGGGCCAGCCGGATGTCGTCCGGGGTGTCGACGTAGACCCGCCAGGTGGCGCGCGCGGTCACCGCGGGCAGCGTCAGGGCGAACAGCCCCTCGACCACCACCAGCCGGTGGCGGCCGGACACCACCGCGCGGTCCACGGCCTCGGCGACCGCCGACTCGTCGATGGAGCCGGGATGGTTCCAGTCCAGGATCTCGGCGCCGGTCGCCGACACGGTCCGCACCCCGCGCAGCGGATCGTGCGCGGGAACGTAGAAGTCGTCGAGCCGGACCAGGTCCACGCTGTCCGGATGGTGCCGCACCAGGGCGTCGGCCAGCGTGGACTTGCCGGAGGCGGTGCCGCCGGCGACCGCCAGTACGGGCACGCGGTGCCCTCCCACAACACCCGTCATACGGGCGCTCCTCATGTGCTCAAAAGGGGGTCCCCGAGGGGACGACGACGCCGCCGGATGGGCCGCCCATCGGACCGGGTGGAGGGAGGATAGGTCGCTGGGATCAGCTACGGCAAGCGCTGTCGGTCAAGGGGGTGCACGGCGTGTTTCCGGTACGCCGCACGGCGCCGTGGCGCGGTCGCGGGAGGGTCGTGCGGGTGCCACGGGAGCGGGCGGACGGCTAGCCGAAGAACACCCCCGCCTCCTGGTAGAGGGCCGGATCCACGGTCTTGATCCGGGCCGTGGCGTCGCCGATCGGCACCCGCACGATCTGCGTGCCGCGCAGCGCGACCATGGTCCCGAAGTCGCCGTCGCGGACCGCCTCGATGGCGTGCAGCCCGAAGCGGGTGGCGAGCCAGCGGTCGAAGGCGCTGGGGGTGCCGCCGCGCTGGACGTGCCCGAGCACGGTGGTCCGCGCCTCCTTGCCGGTGCGCTTCTCGATCTGCTTGGCCAGCCACTCGCCGATCCCGGACAGCCGCACGTGGCCGAAGGAGTCCAGCGTGCCGTCCTTGAGCACCAGGTCGCCGTCGACCGGCATCGCGCCCTCGGCGACGACCACGATCGGCGCGTAGCGGATCTTGAACCGGTTCTCCACCCAGGCGCAGACCTGGTCGAGGTCGAAGCGCTGCTCGGGGATGAGGATGACGTTGGCGCCCCCGGCCAGGCCCGAGTGCAGGGCTATCCAGCCCGCGTGGCGGCCCATCACCTCGACGACCAGGACCCGCATGTGCGACTCGGCGGTGGTGTGCAGGCGGTCGATGGCCTCGGTGGCGATGTTGACCGCGGTGTCGAAGCCGAAGGTGTAGTCGGTGGCCGACAGGTCGTTGTCGATGGTCTTGGGCACGCCCACGCAGGGCACGCCGTGGCGGGAGGAGAGTTCGGCGGCCACCCCGAGGGTGTCCTCGCCGCCGATGACGATGAGGGCGTCGACCTCCTCCTCGGCCAGGGTGCGCTTGACGCGTTCGACGCCGCCGTCGGTCTTGAGGGGGTTGGTGCGCGAGGAGCCGAGGATGGTGCCGCCGCGTGGCAGGATGCCGCGGACGGCGGTGATGTCGAGCCGCACGGTGTCCCCCTCGAGGGGGCCGCGCCAGCCGTCGCGGAAGCCGGTGAAGTCGAACCCGTACTCCTGGACGCCTTTACGGACGATGCCGCGGATGACCGCGTTGAGGCCGGGGCAGTCTCCGCCGCCGGTCAGGACTCCGACCCGCATGGACTCTTCCCTTCGTCACAAGCCAGCTGTGCCGGATGTGCAACCTCCGCCAAGCTAGCGTGACTTGGGTCACATGTCGCCGCCCGTGCGGTCGTCGTCCCCGCCGTCCAGGCCGCGCTCGATCGCGTATCGGACAAGCTCCACGCGGTTGTGCAACTGGAGTTTGCCGAGGGTGTTCTGCACGTGGTTCTGCACGGTGCGATGGGAGATGACCAGGCGCTGGGCGATCTGCTTGTAGCTCAGGCCCTTGGCGACCAGCCGCAGCACCTCGGTCTCGCGGTCGGTCAGCCGGGGGGCGGCGGGCTCGTCCGGCGCGGCGGCCGCCGCCGGGACGGTGGCGAGCCTGCGGTACTCGCCGAGCACCAGCCCGGCCAGGCCCGGGGTGAACACCGGGTCGCCCACCGCCGTGCGGTGGACGGCGTCCACCAGCTCCTCGCGGGCGGCGGACTTCAGCAGGTACCCGGTCGCCCCGGATTTGACCGCTTCCAGTACGTCGGCGTGCTCACCGCTCGCGGACAGCACCAGCACGCGCAGCGCCGGGTCGTGGGCGACGACCTCCTTGCACACCTGGACCCCGGACGCGCCCGGCAGGTTGAGGTCGAGGACCAGCACCTGGGGGCGGGCCGCCCGGGCGCGGCGGACCGCCTCGGGACCGTCGCCCGCGGTGGCGACCACCTCGAACCCGGCCTCGGCGAGGTCGCGGGCGACCGCGTCCCGCCACATCGGATGGTCGTCGACGACCATCACCGTCACGGGTGCCTCGTGCCCGGTGCCGTCGCTGCCCGCCGTGCCGCCCGTCATCGCCTGCCTCTTCCGTCGGCGTCCGTCAGTGCCGTCCCCGATTCTCCCGTGCCGGCCGGGGCGCGGTCCGCCGGCCGCCGCGGCAGCCGCAGTTCGACCTCGGTGCCCTGGCCGGGCACGGACAGCAGCTCCGCGCCGCCGCCCAGGTCCCGCAGCCGGCCGCGGATCGACTGGGCGACGCCGAGGCGCCCCTCGTCGGCGGCGGCCGCGAGCCGCCCGTCGGCGATGCCGGGACCGTCGTCCCTGACCGTCACCAGGACGGCGTCCGGCTCGTCCTCGACCAGGATCCAGGCGTGCGCCTGCTCCCCGGCGTGCCGGTGGACATTGTCCAGCGCGGCGCCGACGGCGGCGGCCAGTTCGGCCGCGGTGTGCGGGTCGAGCAGCACGGGCGTCCCGGGGGCGGACAGCGTGACCCGGGACGAGGCGTGCGGCGCCAGCAGCGTCCGCAGGTCGTGCGGGCCGCCGGCCCGGCCGTCGG
>WRCZ01000314.1 GCA_009783685.1 Actinomycetes bacterium | reverse complement strand
GGCGCGGGGAACTGCGCGACCAGGCGGGACGAGGCCCGCACACGGCAAAGCACCCCCAGGGGCACCCCGAACCCCGCAAGGGGCGCGGGGAACGGCGCGAACAACCACGACGAGACCAGCAGACGGCCACGCGCAGCGAGAGGCACCCCGGATCCCGCAAAGGGGGCGCGGGGAACTGCGCGAGCGGCCACGGCGGACCGTTGGACGGGGACCCGCCCCCGGGGGGAGGCCGGAAAGGGGAGGGCCGCCCCGGCCCGGGTGGGCGGGGGCGGCCCCGTGCGCGAAGGGGGCCGAGGCTAGGCGCCTCGGAGGACCGCTCCCGTGCGCTCCGCGGCAGCGGACACAGCCGCGTCACGTGCCCCCGACGCCTCCTCCGCCGTAAGCGTCCGATCCCCCGCACGGAACCGCAGCGCATAAGCAAGGGACTTGCGCCCCTCACCGATCTGCGGGCCGGTGAAGATGTCGAACAGCCGGACGGACTCCAGGAGTTCACCCGCACCCTCGCTGAGCGCACGCTCGACGTCCGCCGCCGGAACCGCCGCGTCCACGATGAGCGCCACGTCCTGGGTGGCGACCGGGAACGTCGACACCCGCGGGCCGGTCACCGGGCCGCCGCCCGCCGCCTCCAGCAGGTCGAGGTCCAGCTCCATGGCGGAGGTCCGCTCGGGCAGCCCGAACGCCTTGACCACCCGCGGGTGCAGCTCGCCCGCGTGCCCGACGACCTGCTCGCCGGCCAGCAGAGCCGCGCACCGGCCGGGGTGGAAGGGCGCGTGCTGGTCCTGCCGGACGGTGAGTTCGACGCGGGTCTCGCGCGCCACCGTCCGCGCGGCCTCGACCGCGTCGGCCCAGGTCGCCGGGTAGCCCTTGCCCCACCAGCCGGCCTGCTCGCGCGCGCCGGCCAGGGCGACGGCGACCCGTCGCGGCTGGTGCGGCAGCGCGGCCTCCAGCGCCGCGAGCTCCTCACCGGTGGGCCGCCGGTCCACCGGCAGCCGCGGCGGGGTGACCTGCTCGCCGGACGGGCGGAAGACCAGCCCGGTCTCGAAGAGGGCCAGGTCCTGGGCGCCCCGCCCGTGGTTGCGGCGGAGCGTGGCGAGCAGCCCGGGCAGCAGCGTGGTGCGCAGCGACGGCTCGGTGTCGTACAGCGGGTTGGCGAGGGTGACGGTGCGGCGGCGCTCGTCGTCCTCGTCCAGGCCGAGCTGGTCGAACACCTCGGCGCCGACGAACGGGTAGCTGGGCGCCTCGACGTAGCCGGCCCCGGCCAGCGCCCGGCCGACCCGGCGGCGCAGCCGCTGGGACTCGGTCAGGCCGCGGGCGGAGGGCAGCTTGGGCAGCGTGGAGGGCAGGTTCTCGTAGCCCTCCAGCCGGATGACCTCCTCGGCGAGGTCGTTGGGGAAGCCGAGGTCGGGCCGCCAGCTCGGCACCGTGACGATCAGCTCGTCGGAGCCGTACACGTCGCAGCCGATCTCCTGGAGGCGACGGACGACGGTCTCCCGGCCGTACTCGGTGCCGGCCACCTTGTCGGGGTGGTCGGCGGGCATGGCGATGGTCCGCGGGGCGGACGGCGCGATGACCTCGGTGACGCCCGCCTCGGCCTTGCCGCCGGCGAGCAGCACCAGCAGGTCCACGGCGCGCTGCGCGGCGGCCGAGGTGGCCTGCGGGTCGGTGCCGCGCTCGAAGCGGCGGGACGCCTCGGACCCCAGCTTGTGGCGGCGCGCGGTGCGGGCGATCGACACCGGGGCGAAGTGCGCCGCCTCGATGACGATCTCGGTGGTGCCGGAGTCCGGGCCGGCCTCGGCGATCTCGGTGTGGGCGCCGCCCATGACGCCGGCGATGCCGATCGGGCCCGAGTCGTCGGTGATGACCAGGTCCTCGGCGTCCAGCACCCGCTCGACGTCGTCCAGCGTGGTGATCTTCTCGCCGGCCTCGGCGCGGCGCACCCCGATCGGGCCGTTGAGCCGGGACCGGTCGTAGGCGTGCAGGGGCTGGCCGACCTCGAACATCACGTAGTTGGTGATGTCCACGGCGAGCGAGATGGGCCGCATGCCGACCTTCTGCAGCCGGCGCTGCAGCCAGATCGGCGAGTGCGCCTCGGGGTTGACCCCGGTGACGGTGCGCGCGGTGAACCGGTCGCAGCCGTACGGGTCGGAGACCACGACGGGGTAGCCGGCGGAGTTCGGCGCGGGCACGTCGATCAGGGCCGGGTCGCTGAGCGGCAGCCCGAAGACGATGCCGGTCTCGCGGGCGACGCCGCGCAGGGACAGCGCGTAGCCGCGGTCGGGGGTGACCGCGATGTCCAGCACCTCGTCGACCAGCTCCAGCAGCGCGATCGCGTCGGTGCCGGCCTCGTGCTCCGGCGGCAGCACGATGATGCCGTCGTGGTCGTCGCCCATGCCGAGCTCGCGGGCGGAGCAGATCATGCCGTGCGAGGTGCGGCCGTAGGTCTTGCGGGCGGAGATCCGGAAGTCGCCGGGCAGCACGCCGCCGGGCAGGATCACCACGACCTTGTCGCCGACCGCGAAGTTGCGGGCGCCGCAGACGATCTCCTGCGGCTCGCCGGTGCCGTTGGCGTCACCGACGTCGACGGTGCAGAACCGGATCGGCTTCTTGAAGCCCTCCAGCTCCTCGATGGTCAGCACCTGGCCGACGACCAGCGGGCCCTGGAGTCCGGCGCCGACCTGCTCGACGGTCTCGACCTCGAGGCCGGCGGAAATGAGCTTGGCCTGGACGTCGCGGCCGGTCACACCGGCGGGCAGGTCGACGTACTCCCGCAGCCAAGAAAGCGGGACCCGCATCAGATCTCCATCCCGAACGGAAGGGTGAAGCGCACGTCACCCTCGACGATGTCTCGCATGTCCTCGACGCTGTGGCGGAACATCAGCAGCCGCTCGATGCCGAAGCCGAACGCGAAGCCGCTGTACTTCTGGGGGTCGACGCCGCAGGCGATCAGCACCTTGGGGTTGACCATGCCGCAGCCGCCCAGCTCGATCCAGCCCTCGGAGGAGCAGGTCCGGCACGGGCGGTCGGGGTTGCCGACCGACTCGCCGCGGCAGACGTAGCAGACCATGTCCATCTCGGCGGACGGCTCGGTGAACGGGAAGTGGTTCGGCCGCAGCCGGGTCTTCATGCCCTCGCCGAACAGCGACACGACCATGTGGTCGAGCGTGCCCTTGAGGTCGGCCATGGTCAGGCCCTCGTCCACGGCCAGCAGCTCGACCTGCGCGAACACCGGGGTGTGCGTGGCGTCCAGCTCGTCGGAGCGGTAGACGCGGCCGGGCGCGATGACGTACACCGGCAGCTCGCGCTCCAGCAGCGCGCGGATCTGCACCGGCGAGGTGTGGGTGCGCAGCACCACGCCGGACTGGTCGGCGCCGTCCGCGCCCTGCACGAAGAAGGTGTCCTGGGTCTCGCGCGCGGGGTGGTCGGGCGGGAAGTTGAGCGCGTCGAAGTTGAACCACTCGGCCTCGACCTCGGGACCCTCGGCCACCTCGTAGCCCATGGCCACGAAGACGTCCTCGATCCGCTCGGAGAGGGTGGTCAGCGGGTGGCGGGCGCCGGCCGGCACGCGGTCGTACGGCAGCGTGACGTCGACCGCCTCCTCGATCAGCACGCGGGCGTCCCGGTCCGCCTCCAGCTCGGCCTGGCGGGCGGCGAGCGCCTGGTTGACCGCGCCGCGGGCCTGGCCGACCCGCTTGCCGGCCTCGGCCTTGGCGTGCGGCGGCAGCGCGCCGATCTCCCGGTTGGCGAGCGCGAGCGGGGAGGTGCCGCCGGAGTGCGCGGTCTTGACGTGGGCGAGGGCGTCCAGGTCGGCGGCGCCGGCGATCGCGGCGAGCGCCTCGTCGCGCATCCGCTCGATCTCCTCCGGCTTCAACGCCTCGACTTCCACAGGGTCGTACGACTTGTTCGGTGCCGACATCTCTTCCCGTTCCGAATTGGATGGCTGCGGCTCTGCCCGACCGGACAACATGCCAAAGGCTGAGTCTACTGGCCTGCGCAGGGCCTGCTTCCTTGCAGGTGGTGGCGCCCGGCGCGGCGGTCCCGGTGCGCTCCGGCGGTCAGTGGCGGGCTCGGGCCGCTCAGACCAGGAACGCGGGTGCCCCGACGGGCAGGATAAATCGGAACTCCGCGCCGCCGCCGGGCGCGCGGCCGACCGCGATGGTGCCGCCGTGGGCCTCGACGATGCCCTTGACGATGTAGAGGCCGAGGCCCGTGCCACCGCGCTTGCTGCCCCGCCAGAAGCGGGTGAAGACGCGGCTCATGGACTCCTCCGGAATGCCCGGGCCCTCGTCGCTGACGGTCACCGCGGTGCCGGTGGACCGGTGCTCCCGCGGCGCCGAGGAGGGCGCTACCTCAATAGTGACGGTTCCCTCACCGTGGCGCACCGCGTTTTCCAGCAGGTTCCCCAGTACCTGGTCGACCTTGTCGGGGTCGGCCCACAGCGCCGGCAGCGGCCGGCTGACCTCGATCCGGAACCGGTCGGCGGGCTGGCCGGCCGCGACGTGCGCGTCGACGTGCCGCCGCACGGCGGTGGCGATGTCGACGGGCTGGCGGCGCACCTCCAGCCGTCCGGAGTCGATCCGGGAGATGTCGAGCAGCTCGGCGATCAGCCGGGTGACGCGGTCCGCGTCCGCGTCGACGGTCTCCAGCATCAGCTTCTTCTGATCCTCGGTGAACCGCTCCCACTTGGCGAGCAGGGTGGCGGTGAACCCCTTGACGGAGGTGAGCGGCGAGCGCAGCTCGTGGGCGACGGTGGCGATCAGCTCGGCGTGGCTGCGCTCGGTGCGGCGCCTGGCCTCGGTGCCGCGCAGGGTGACGACCAGCCGGCGCAGCGGGCCGGTCGGGTGCTCGCGCACGTAGCGGGCGGCGACCAGCACCTCGCGCCCGCCGGGCAGCAGCAGGTTGCGCTCGGGGTGCCCGGAGCGGATGGCCAGGCCGGTGTACGGCTGGGTGAGCGCCCACCAGCGGCGGCCTTCGAGGTCCTCCAGCGGCAGGGCCTGCTCGACGGGGCGGCCGAGCACGTCGGCGGGGCGCAGGGCGGTGATCCGGGCGGCGGCGGCGTTGAAGCACACCACCCGTCCGTGCGCGTCGGCGACCAGCAGGCCGTCGGGCAGGTCGTCCGGGTCGACTCCCGGGCCGGCGAGGTCGTCCGCGGCGGGGAGGGCGTCGTACCCGGCGTCCGGGGCGGCGCCGAGGCTCGCCCCGGGTCCGGCGGCAGGGTCGGTGCCGGGGAGCGCGGCAGGGCCGGTATCGGGCCCCGCGTCGTCGTCGAGGGAGCCGCGGGTGCCCGCCGTGGCCGCGGTCCGGCCCGCGCGCGTACCGCGTGCGCCGTTCTGCGGCATGACGTCCATGCCCGCCACCCCCCTCTCAGGGCACCCGGGCCGCCACCTTACTAGGTCGCGGTCACGCTGCGGCACCCTCCGGGCGCACGCTGCGCTCGGGCGGAGGCGTACAGGCAGACCGCGGCGGCGGTGGCCAGGTTCAGGCTCTCGGCCCGGCCGTGGAGGGGAACCCGCACCACCTCGTCGGCGAGCGCCCTGGTCTCCTCGGGCAGGCCCCACGCCTCGTTGCCGAAGATCCAGGCGGTGGGGCCGCCCATGGTGCCCTCGTCGAGTTCCGCGTCCAGGTCGCGCTCGCCCGCGCCGTCGGCGGCCAGCATCCTCACCCCCGCGGCACGCAGCCCGGCGACCGCCTCGGCCACCGGCACGCCGACCGCGACCGGCAGGTGGAACAGGCTGCCGGCGGAGGCGCGCACCGCCTTGGGGTTGTACAGGTCGACGGAGCCGTCGGTGAGGACGACCGCGTCGGCGCCCGCGGCGTCCGCGCAGCGCAGCACCGTGCCGGCGTTGCCGGGGTCGCGCACATGGGCGAGGACGGCGACCAGCCGCGGCCGGGCGGCGAGGATCTCGGGGAACGGCGAGTCGAGGAAGCGGCAGACCCCGACCAGCCCCTGCGGGGTCACGGTGTCGGAGATCTCCGCGATCACCTCGGGGGTCGCGGTGAGCACCGGCGCGCCCGCGGCGCGGGCCGCGGCCACCACGTCGGCGTGCCGCTGCGCGGCGTCCGGGGTGGCGTACAGCTCGATCAGGGTGCGCCCGGCGGCGCTGCCGCGGTGCTCGACCGCCTCCCGCACGGCCTGCGGCCCCTCGGCGAGGAACCGCCGCTCCTTCCCGCGGAAGCTGCGCTTGGCCAGCCGGTGCGCGGCGGTCACCCGCGCGGATCGCAGGGAGGTCAGCTCGGGGGTGGCCACTGGGGTACTCGCACTTCTGACGGGCCGCGCCGGGAGGGCCGGACGCACGGGGGTGGACAGACCTCGGGCCCGCAGGGGTCACACCCACCGCGGGCCCGGATCACCGCTCTGCGCGGGTCAGGCGTCACGCCGCCTTGGGGGCGTTCACGTCCGAGGGCAGCGCCTTCTGGGCGACCTCGACGAGCGCCGCGAAGGCGTTCGCGTCGTTCACCGCGAGCTCGGCCAGGATCTTGCGGTCGACCTCGACGTTGGCGGCCTTCAGGCCCTGGATGAAGCGGTTGTAGGTGATGCCGTTGGCGCGGGCAGCGGCGTTGATCCGCTGGATCCACAGCTGACGGAAGTCGCCCTTGCGCTTCTTGCGGTCGTTGTAGTTGTAGACCAGGGAGTGGGTGACCTGCTCCTTGGCCTTGCGGTACAGGCGCGAACGCTGACCGCGGTAACCGCTGGCCTGCTCGAGGATCGCCCGGCGCTTCTTCTGGGCGTTGACTGCCCGCTTGACGCGTGCCACTTGATAACTCCTTCTGGGGGACCGCGGGGGTACTCACGCGGTCCGAAAGCGAATGGGGTCCCGGATCGGAACGGCGCACCCGGTGGGGGGCGCGGCGATCACTTGCCGAGAAGCTTCTTGACCTTCTTGGCGTCCGCCGGGGCCACCTCGACGGTGCCGGTCAGGGCCCGCGTCTTGCTGGACGGCTTGTGCTCGAGCAGGTGGCGCTTGCCGGCGCGCTCGCGGAGCACCTTGCCGGAGCCGGTGATCTTGAAGCGCTTGCTCGTACCGCTGTGCGTCTTGTTCTTCGGCATGGCGCCGTGGTCTCCTCGTCGCTGGCCCTCCCGTCCGCCGCTGGGCGCACGGAGAGCGTCAGTTCTGCATTACCGACCCGGAGCCGGAGGCCCCGGGATGTTCTCGTCTCAGCCGGCGTCGGCCGGCGGCTCGGCCGACTCGCCGGCCGGCGCCTCGCCGGCCTGGTCGCCCTGCCGGCCCGCCTTGCGGGCGGCCTGGGCTTCGCGGGCCTCGGCCATCGCCTCGGTCTTCTTCTTGTGCGGACCGAGGACCATGATCATGTTCCGGCCGTCCTGCTTCGGGTTCGACTCGATGAACCCGAGGTCGGTGACGTCCTCCGCGAGCCGCTGCAGCAGCCGGTAGCCCAGCTCCGGCCGGGACTGCTCGCGTCCGCGGAACATGATCGTGATCTTGACCTTGTCGCCCTGCTTGAGGAACCGGACGACGTGACCCTTCTTGGTGTCGTAGTCGTGCGGGTCGATCTTCGGCCGGAGCTTCATCTCCTTGATGACCGTG
>WRCZ01000313.1 GCA_009783685.1 Actinomycetes bacterium | reverse complement strand
TACGAGCCGGTCTGGGCGATCGGCACCGGCAAGGTCTGCGGCGCCGACGACGCCCAGGAGGTCTGCGCGGCGATCCGCGGCAAGCTCGCCGAGCTGTACTCGCAGGAGGTGGCCGACCAGGTCCGCATCCAGTACGGCGGCTCGGTCAAGGGCGGCAACGTCGCGGAGATCATGGCGAAGCCGGACATCGACGGCGCCCTGGTCGGCGGTGCCTCGCTGGACGCCGAGGAGTTCGTCAAGATCGTCCGCTTCCGCGACCAGTGAAGTCCTGGCACGTGTGAAGTACCCTGTCGGGGCCGGTGCGGTGTGCAGACACCGTCGCCGGCCCCGCACCGTAGTCACTCAGTGCCGTCGTGTAGTCGAGAGAGTTGGTCCAGCCGTGGTCATCGGGTTCTCCATCGCCCTCATCATCTTCAGCCTGCTGCTCCTGCTGCTCGTGCTGATGCACAAGGGGAAGGGCGGCGGCCTGTCGGACATGTTCGGCGGCGGCATGCAGTCCTCCGTCGGCGGCTCCTCGGTCGCCGAGCGGAACCTCGACCGCATCACCGTGGTCGTCGGTCTGCTGTGGTTCGCGTGCATCGTCACGCTCGGTCTGGTGATGAAGTTCCAGAAGTAGCGGTCCCGTTGCTGCTTGTGCGGCGTTTGCGGCGTTGAGGAAGTTCGGTCCGTTCAGGCCGATCTGACGCCTCGTCGGCGGCGCGGCTCATCCACGACTTATCATGGAGCCGCGTCTTGGGATACCGTGCCCTTTCCCGCCGAGCGCGGGGGGCGAACCGGTCTCCGGCAAGGGGCGACCTCGCAGCACCATCACGCAGGGAGTTACGACCGTGGCAAGTGGCAACGCGATCCGTGGCAGTCGGGTCGGAGCGGGGCCGATGGGCGAGGCTGAGCGCGGCGAGTCCGCGCCCAGGCTGCGCATCTCCTTCTGGTGCTCCAACGGGCACGAGACCCAGCCGAGCTTCGCCAGCGACGCGCAGATCCCGGAGACCTGGGACTGCCCCCGCTGTGGCTTCCCGGCCGGGCAGGACGAGGAGAACCCGCCGGCACCGCCGCGGACCGAGCCGTACAAGACGCACCTGGCCTACGTCAGGGAGCGCCGTTCGGCTGCCGACGGCGAGGCGATCCTCGCCGAAGCGCTCGCGAAGCTCCGCGGCGAGATCTGACGCGGTGCCCCCGGTTTCCGGGGCAGGCTCAGCCCGCTGAGCCGGCCCGGCGGCCGGGGGCCCTTTTCGTGCGGTGGCCCTCCGCGATGTGGGAGGTCAACGCGATGGACGCGGTGGCCCGTTCGTAGGTCAGCTGCGCGACCCGCGCGTACAGGCAGTCCACGATCAGCAGCACCGAGTGGCGGGTGCCGAAGTTGCCCCGCCGGAAGCTGGTCTCGCCCGAGAACGACGTCAGGCGCACATCCGCGGCCTGCGCGATCGGCGACCGGGGGTCGCCGGTGACCGCCACCGTCGCGGCGCCGCGCTCCGCGGCCATCCGCAGCGGCTCCAGGACCTCCCGGGTGGTCCCCGAGTGGGATACCGCCACCACCGCGTCCGAGGGCGTCAGAAGGGCCGCTGAGGTCTCCGCCGCGTGCACCTCGGTCCAGGCGTGGGCCTGGCAGCCGATGCCGAACAGCCGGGCCTGCGTCTCGTGCGCGACGATGCCCGAGCCCCCGACGCCGTAGACGTCGATCCTGCGGGCCCTGGCGAGGGCCTGCGCGGCCCGTTCCAGCGCCTCGCGGTCCAGCAGGTCGGCGGTGTGCCGCAGCGCCTCCAGGTCGGCCTCCGCGACCACCCCGATGACGTGCTCCAGGTCGTCCTCCGGGCCGATCTGCGGCCCGAGCGCCGCGCCGCGCGGCTCGGCCTCCGCGCGGCCCTGCTCCTGCGCCAGCTCGATCAGCAGCTGCTGGTACGACTCCAGGCCCAGCGCGCGGCAGAAGCGGGTCACGGTGGCCTGCGAGGTGCCCGTCCTGCGGCCCAGCTCCGCGGCCGAGCCGTGGGTGGCCGCCACCGGGTCGGCCAGGACCAGCTCGCCGACCTTGCGCAGGGAACCGGACATCCGCGGAAGTTCGGAGCGGATCAGTGCGGTGATCATGACGACGCGTCCCGTCAGGTCTTGTGCAGGAGTGAATCCATCAACCACCATGCGGGTTGATGAGTGAAATCTACAGCCAGCCGCTGCTGATCGGTATCGACGCGGGCGGCACGCGCAGCCGGGCCTGCCTGGTCCCCGCCGAGCCGGCCCCCGGCCCCGGCGACGACCCGGCCGCCGCGGTCCTGGGCCGCGGCGCCGGCGGCCCCGGCAACGCGCTGAGCGTCGGCCGGGCCGACCTGACCCGGCACCTGACCGACGCGATCGCCCAGGCCGTGCCACCCGCCGCTCGGGGGCGGGTGGTGGCGGCCTTCGGCGGCTTCGCCGGCGCGGCCGAGGGCCTGGGCAGCGAGCGCGGCCACGGGCTGGCGCTGTCCTGCCTGTCCGACGCGCTCGCGGCCAACGGGATCCGCGGCGCGGCGGTCGGCGTGGGCGGCGACACGGAGGTGGCGCTGGCCGCCGCCCCCGGGGCGCCGGTCGACGGGCTGGTGCTGATCGCCGGCACCGGGGCCATCGCCACCCGGCTGGCCGGCCGGCGGCGGCTGGCGGTGATCGACGGCCACGGCTGGCTGCTCGGCGACGAGGGCAGCGGCTACTGGCTCGGCGGCCGGGCGGTGCGCGCCGCGCTGGAGGCGCTGGACGGCCGCGGGCCGTGGACGTCGCTCGTCGCCGCGGTCGCCACCCACTACCTCGGCGAGCAGGCCGCGCCGCCGGCCGGCCGGCGGCCGGACTCCGAGGAGTGCTGGCAGCTGAGCGAGGGCATCGTCACCAGCGCGTACCAGCAGCCGCCGCCGCAACTGGCCCTGCTCAGCCCGGCCGCGGTGGCCGCGGCCGGCGAGGGCGACGCGGTGGCGCTGCGGCTGCTGGACGAGGCCGCGTCGCTGCTCACCGCCGCGGTCGGCGCGCTGCACCCGCAGCCGGGCGAGCCGCTGGTGCTCACCGGCGGGCTGCTCGGCCCCGACGGCCCGCTGCTGTCCCGGGTCTGCGCCCGGCTGGCGGGTCTGGGGCTCCAGTTGCACCCCACCGCCGACGGCGCACCCGGCGCCGCGGCCCTGGCGCGCAGCCTGCTGTGACCGTGCCGGGCGGCGCCGGGCAGCCTTGACGCCGCTCATTGGTTCGTTGTTTCATCATCGTGCCGACAATGTGGTTGGCTCAACCGAAGATCGATCTTCTCAGTGATCACCCAGGATCACCGCT
Source organism: Actinomycetes bacterium (assembly GCA_009783685.1). GTDB lineage: Bacteria > Actinomycetota > Actinomycetes > Streptomycetales > Streptomycetaceae > Actinacidiphila. The sequence continues at coordinate 4,308 of WRCZ01000313.1, read as the reverse complement.
CTGCGAAGGAGCCCCGGCCATGGCCGCAGGACAGATCAGCGCCGCAGCGTTCGCCGACGAGGGCCGCGCGGCCGTGGAGCGCGCGATCGAGGCGAACAAGGACTCCGTGGCGGCCGCCGGCCGGCTGTTCGCGGACTGCGTGGCCGCCGACGGCGTCATCCACGGCTTCGGCACCGGCCACTCCCAGGCCACGGTGCTGGAGATCGTCGGGCGGGCCGGCGGCTTCATCCCGACCAACCGGATCGGCCTGTCCGACCTGGTGCTGCGCGGCGGCGAGGACCGCTCGGTGCTCACCGACCCGCTGCTGGAGCGCTCCCCGGGCCTGGCCCGGCGGCTGTACGAACTGGCCGACCCGCGCCCGCAGGACGTGTTCGTGATCGTGTCGAACTCCGGCGTCAACAACTCGATCGTCGACATGGCCCTGCACGTCAAGGAGGCCGGCCACAAGCTGATCGCGCTGACCTCGCTCATCCACACCCGCGCGGTGCCCGCCCTGCACCCCAGCGGCAAGCGGCTGGCCGACATCGCGGACGCGGTGCTGGACAACTGCGCCCCGGCCGGCGACGCCCTCCTCCCGCTGCCGGACGGCGGCGCGCTGTGCGGGGTGTCCACCATCACCTCCGCCCTCCTGGTGCAGATGGTCCTCGCCGAGTCCGTCGGGATCCTGCAGGCCGAGGGCCACGAGGCGCCGGTGTACGTGTCGGCGAACCTGCCCGGCGGCCACGAGCGCAACATCGTCCTGGAGGAGCGCTACGCCGGGCGGCTGCACCGCGGCGGCTTCTGATCTCCCCTCATCTCGTCCCGCTGCGGCATCAACTAGCGTGGGTGTCGCAGCGAGGACGAGGAGAAGTGGACTGATGTCCGAAACCAACGCGCAGACCCGGCTCGACCAGCGGCCCGAGTGGCACGCGCTGGCCAAGCACCGCGACGAGCTGGCCGACGTACACCTGCGGGACCTGTTCGACCGCGACCCCGACCGGGGCAGCCGCTACACCCTCCAGGTCGGCGACCTCCACCTGGACTACTCCAAGCAGCTGGTCACCGACGAGACGCTGCGGCTGCTGCGCGAACTGGCGGACGCCACCGGCGTGTTCGAGCTGCGCGACGCGATGTTCCGCGGCGAGCGGATCAACGTCACCGAGAACCGCGCCGTCCTGCACACCGCACTGCGCGCCCCGCAGTCCGCGACCATCGAGCTCGACGGGCAGAACGTCGTGCCCGCCGTGCACGCGGTGCTCTACAAGATGACGGTGTTCGCCGACCGGATCCGCTCGGGGGAGTGGACCGGCCACACCGGCAAGCGGATCCGGAACATCGTCAACATCGGCATCGGCGGCTCCGACCTGGGCCCGGCGATGGCCTACGAGGTGCTGCGCACCTACAGCGACCGCAATCTGACGGTGCGCTTCGTGTCCAACGTGGACGGCGCGGACCTGCACGAGGCGGTGCGCGACCTCGACGCGGCCGAGACGCTGTTCATCATCGCGTCCAAGACGTTCACCACCATCGAGACCATCACCAACGCCACGTCGGCCCGCCAGTGGCTGCTCGGCGAGCTGGGCGCCGGCGACGACGCGGTGGCCAAGCACTTCGTCGCGCTGTCCACCAACGCCGAGAAGGTCTCCGCGTTCGGCATCGACCCGCAGAACATGTTCGAGTTCTGGGACTGGGTCGGCGGCCGCTACTCCTACGACTCCGCCATCGGCCTGTCGCTGATGCTGGCCATCGGCCCGGACGCGTTCCGCGAGATGCTCGCCGGATTCCACCTGGTGGACGAGCACTTCAGGACCGCGCCGCCGGAGCGGAACGTGCCGCTGCTGCTCGGCCTGCTCGGCGTCTGGTACGGCGGCTTCCACGACGCGCAGTCGCACGCCGTGCTGCCCTACAGCCACTACCTGAGCAAGTTCACCGCGTACCTGCAGCAGCTGGACATGGAGTCCAACGGCAAGTCCGTGGACCGCCAGGGCAACCCGGTGCGCTGGCAGACCGGTCCGGTCGTGTGGGGCACCCCCGGCACCAACGGGCAGCACGCGTACTACCAGTTGCTCCACCAGGGCACCAAGCTCATCCCGGCGGACTTCATCGGCTTCGCCCGCCCGATCGGCGAGCTGGGGCCGCTGGCCGGCCACCACGACCTGCTGATGGCGAACTTCTTCGCCCAGACGCAGGCGCTGGCCTTCGGCAAGACGCCGGAGGAGGTGCGCGCCGAGGGCGTGCCGGAGGAGCTGGTGCCGCACAAGACGTTCCGCGGCAACCACCCGACCACCACGATCCTGGCGTCCGAGCTGACCCCGTCCGTGCTGGGGCAGTTGATCGCGCTCTACGAGCACAAGGTGTTCGTCCAGGGCGCGGTGTGGAACATCGACTCCTTCGACCAGTGGGGCGTCGAGCTCGGCAAGGTGCTGGCCAAGCGGGTCGAGCCGGCCCTCACCGAAGGGGCCGACGTGCCGGGTCTCGACCCGAGCACCAAGGCCCTGGTCGCCACCTACCGCGAGCTGCGCGGCCGCTGAACGCCCGAAGGGGCGCGGGGAACGCGCGGCCCACCGGCCATCGGCCGGTCGCGCATTCCCCGCGCCCCTTGGGCGCTGCCCCTAGGACGAAGCGGGCGGATACAGCTGGGGCGGGAGCTTCGCCGCCGCGGCACGGTCGAGCAGCCACAGCGTGCGCGACCGCCCGTACGCGCCGGAAGCCGGGGCCTGGAGCTCGCCCGGCGCGGACAGCGCCAGGGCGACCGCCCCCGCCTTGTCCTCGCCCGCCGCCAGCAGCCACACCTCGCGGGCCGCCCGGATCGCCGGGAAGGTCAGCGAGACGCGGGTCGGCGGCGGCTTCGGCGCGCCGTGCACGCCCACCACGGTGCGCGACAGCTCCCGCGTCCCCGGGTGCTCGGGGAAGAGCGAGGCCACATGCGTGTCCGGCCCCACCCCGAGCATCAGCACGTCGAACGACGGCACCCGCACGTGGTCCTCGGCGCCGGCCGCGGCCGCCAGCTCCGCCGCGTACGCCGCTGCCGCCGCGTCCGCGTCCGAGCCGAACGGCCCCCCGGCGGCGGGCATCGGGTGCACCCGCTCCGGGGACACCGGCACCGCGTCCAGCAGTGCGGCGCGGGCCTGCGTGACGTTGCGCTCCGGGTCCCCCTCGGGGAGGAACCGCTCGTCGCCCCACCACAGGTCCAGCCGCGCCCAGTCCACCGCGTCCCGCGCGGGGGACTCGGCGAGCGCGGCCAGCAGCGCGTTGCCGTTGCGGCCGCCGGTCAGCACCACCGAGGCGGAGCCCCGCGCGGCCTGCGCGTCCACCACCTTCGTGATCAGCCGGGCCGCCGCGGCCTGCGCCATCAGCTCCTTGTCCCGGTGGACCACGACCTGCGGGGTGCTCACTTCGACGACGCCTTCCCGGAGCCGGACGCCGCCTTCTTGGCCGCGGCCGGCGCCGACTTCTTCGCCGCCGGAGCCGGGTCCGCCTTCGCCGCGGCGGGCGTCGGGGTGCCCGACGCCGCCGAGGCGCCGTTGCCCGACCCCACCAGGTGCGTGAGGCCGAACTGCACGGTCGCCCGGTAGATGTCGTCCGGGTCCAGCCGCCGCAGCTCCTCGGCGATCAGCTCCGACGTCTCCCGCCGCTTGAGCGCGACATGCCGGTCCGGCTGGCCCGGCATGGCCAGCTCGGCCAGCGCGCCGTCCGGCCGGTCCAGGCAGATCTCGCCGTCCGCGCTGGTCAGATGGACCCCGGTGATCCCCGGACCGCCGGAGACCTTGCGCTCCACCGGCACCCCGAGCCGGTCCGCCAGCCACAGGGCCAGCAGCTCGACGCTGGGGTTGTACGCCTCGCCCTCCACTATGGCGCCGGAGATCTTGGAGTGCTTCTGGTCCAGCGCCGCGGCCAGCATCGACCGCCACGGGGTGACCCGGGTCCAGGCCAGGTCGGTGTCGCCCGGCGAGTAGGACTCCGCGCGCAGCCCGAGCGCGCCGACCGGGTCCTCGGCCGCCGCGGCGTCCGAGATCCGGCGCTGGCCGAGCTTGCCCAGCGGGTCCGAGGCGAGGTCGTCCGGGCCGGCCTCCGGCCACCAGACGACCACCGGGGCGTCCGGCAGCAGCAGCGGCAGCACGACCGACTCGGCGTGCTGGGCGAGTTCGCCGTGCAGCCGCAGCACGACCGTCTCGCCGGTGCCCGCCTCCGAGCCCACCAGCACCTCCGCGTCGAGCCGGGCCAGTGCCCGGTCCCGAGGCGAGCGGCCGGGCCGCTTGATGACGACCAGGATCCGCGACGGGTGCTCCTTGGACGCCTCGGTGGCGGCCTTCAGCGCGTCGTAGGCGC
>WRCZ01000312.1 GCA_009783685.1 Actinomycetes bacterium | reverse complement strand
CGTCGAGACCACGTTCAACAGCGACTTCGCCGGCGGGACCGCCGCCTGATCCCTCACCCGATCCCGCGCTCGCGCGGCGCGCGGCACGCGACGTGATCTGAAGACGCATCGTGCGCCGTGTACTTGCGGCGCGCACCGTGCGCGACAGGCCCCACCCTGCACCGCGCCTCCACCCCGCGCAGCCTCCCCGCCGCGGGCCGGAGGCGCGGTGCCGGGGCCCGGTGCCGCGTGCGGCGGTCAGTCTGGCCGGTGCCGGCTCGTGGGGCCCGTCCCGTCCCCAGGCCGGGCCGATGCTTCCGGTGCCGGGGGGAGAGGTGAGTCGGGGCGCTGGGCGCTCGACGGGGTGCGTCCGCGCTGTCGCACGGGCTGCCGTGAGCCGGCTGGCTCGTCCGGGCTCGGCTCTCAGTGGCTCACCCGTGCGCGCCATTCGAGGAACGGGACCAGGGGTGACCGATCGTCCAGGTACTGCCAGGGGAACTCCGTGGCCTGCCTGCCGAGCACCGCGAACAGGCGGCGCGCGGACGCGTGGTCGCCGGACAGGACGAAGGCCATCGCGAACGTGTTGAACGACAGCGTCCAGTCCCGGCGGCGGACGAAGTCCTGGTGCCGCACGGAGCGGTCGGCGGCCTCGTGCAGATCGCGCAGCACCTCGGGGCGGGTCATGAACACCGAGTCCGGGTCGGCGCCGCGCTCCCGCCAGCCCTCCAGGCAGGCGGTGGCGACGAGTTCGCCCAGCGGGCTGCCCGCCGGGGCGGCGAGCGTCGAGCGGCGGGCGAAGTCCCTCGCCTCCTCGTGCGTACCTCCCCACTCGGGGAGCAACTGCCGCAGGCGTTCGCGGTGCCCGGCCGCGTCGAACGGCGAACGGCTGCGCACCGCCTCGAACCGGCGCTCGGCGATCTCCGCCCCGGCACCCAGGCCGCGCCCGCTGACCTGGAGGAAATACCACGGGGTCGCCCAGTGCGGCGCTGCCTCCGCGGCCGCGAGAAGCTGCTCCTCGGCGATCTCCAGCCGCGCGCGGAACACCTCCTGCCGCTCCTGCGACACCTGGCCGCCGGAGAGCGGGGGCCGGGCGTGCCGGGCCCACCCGACGTGCCGGGCGCCGGACACCAGCAGCGGCAGCGGGTCGCCGGGCTCGGCCGCGGCCACCTCGCCGATCCAGCGCTCCACGCCCGCGACGGTGTGCAGCCCCGCGACGAGGAACGTCAGGTCCTCCGCGTCCCCGGTGGCGGCGCTCAGATGCCCGCGGATCAGCGGCCACCGCCCGGCGCCCTCCAGAGCCGCCGCCCGGATCGCGGCCAGCCGCGGGTCACCGAAGGACGGGTCGATCACGGCAGGCGCGCGGCGCCGGAAGAGGAAGCGGTCGCCCTCGGCCTGGCGCACCGTCAAACGGCTCGTCCACCTCATCCGCCGTCACCTCCTGCCTGCCTGCCTGCCAGCCGGCTTCAGCGGCCCGACCGCCCACCGACGCGCCCGCGCGCCCCGGCCTGGGCGTCCGCCCGCGCCCCGGCACACTACCGGCCACCCCGGGCCGTGGCGCTCCGGCACACCGCACCCCCACGCCGTGCCCCCGCCCCGCACCGCACCCCGGCACGGCGGCCCTTCCGGCACCGCGCCCGATACCGCCCCCGGGCTACGGCAGGCGCCGTTCCGCCTCACGCACCAGCGTGGTGGCCGCGCCCTGGGCATCGGTGGTCGTGGCCGCCGGCCCGATCCCGACGGAGAGGACACCGCCGTGGGTGCGCACGGTGAGGGTGAGCTCGGTCGCGTCCCAGCGTGCCTCACCGCCGACCCCGGAGACGGCCTTGCCCGCACCGATGTCGGTGGCCCTGCTGCCGAAGGCCACCGAGACGGCCGTGCTCGCCGAGCCCGCCAGGTACAGGCAGAAGCCCATGCTCTCGGTGGCCTCGTACGGCTGGGCCCCGGACGCCTCCGCCACCTCGTCGAGGGTCAGGAAACGGCACTGCCCGCGGAGCTTCGGCGTCGACGTCCGCTTCGGTGAGGGCGACGTGGCGGCCGGGGCCGGCATCTGCGCGACCTTCCCGCTGAACTGCGGGCAGTAGGACGCCACTCCCGCCGCCAGCAGCTCGCGTGCGTCGGCCGGCTGCAGCATCCAGCGCGACCCCATCGGGTACAGGATGGTGCCCGGCGTGAACGTGTCGGCCAGGTCGTGGCCCGCGCCCAGCTCGCCGCACCACCTCTGCGGGTACGCCAGCAGGTCGGCGTCCGCGGGCTTCACGCTCCCGCTGACGGGGAGCCGGTGCGCGGTGGCCAGATAGCGCTGCTGCGCGACGGGGCTGCCGGACGCGCCGGCACTCGTGCTCGCCGAGGGCGACTGCTTGGCCGCGCCGTCGTCACCCCCTCCGTCCCCGGAGCAGCCGGCCGACGCGAGGGCGAGTGCGGTGACGGCGGTCAAGGTGGTCAGGGCGGCAGAACGACGCATGGGTCCCCCGGGGTCCGTGGTGCGTGACGCCCCCAGTCTGTCAGGTGCCGTTCACCGGAACGTCGTTCCGCCGCCGGACCCGCCGCGGTCTGGTGCGCCCCGGCATGCGGAACCGCCGGGCACTCGTGCTGCCACGAGTGCCCGGCGGCCGGGATGCCGGGGCGGTTACCGGACGGACCGGGTCACGCCTGGCCGCGGACCAGCAGGACGGAGACCGGGGCGTGCTTGGCGACGCCGCTGCTCACGCTCGCGTGCAGGAAGGCGGATATGCCGCGGTAGTGGCCCGGGCCGACCGCGATCAGGTCGCTGCCGAGGGCCTCGGCCCGCTCGACCAGGATCGCCGCCAGTTCCTCGCGCAGACCCTCGTCCACCTCGCCCTCGGCGGTGATCCCCTCGGACCGCAGCCGGTCGACCGCCTCGTTCACCAGGGTGCGGCTCTCGTCCGCCTCCTCGGTGGACACCACGATGCCGGCGGTGATGCCGCCCGCCACGACCTGGTCGGGCCGGATGTGGATGACGTGGACGCTCGCGCCGCTGAGCTTGGCAAGGGAGGCCACGGTGTCCAGCACGGAGGTGCCGTACTCGGAACCGTCGACGGCGGCGAGGATCTTCTTGTACATGCGATCAACTTCCTTGTCACAAGGGGGTCCGAGGGAACCGCGGCCCAACTGTCTGGTTCAGCTTTCACCCACTCCGAACCATTCCCGGAACCGGAGTGACGGATGCCACTCGGGCGCGCTCCGCGGGCGGCCCGGGCCGGTGCGCGAACGCCGCCGGCCCGGGCCGCCCGCCGGGCCGTCAGCCCTTCTGGCGGTCCAGGAACACCGGGTTGGTCAGCGCGGCCATCGGCCCCCACATCAGGTCCGGGCCCATGGTGTTGCCCCGGCCGGGGGTGCCGTCGGCCATCGGGTGGCGGACCTCGGCCCGCACGTAGGCCGCCAGCGAGGTGGTGGTGCGCCACACGACCGTGCCGGTACCGGAGGCCGGCAGCGACTCCTGGTGCATCTGGCCCTCGTCGGTGATGAACCGCACGGTGCCGCCCGGCACGCCGGCCACGTCCAGGCGCACGTCGACCGGCGCGTCGGCCGGCAGCGACAGCGTCTCGCCGATCCCGGCCTGCCGGCCGCCGCCCGTCGCGGTGAACGTCAGCTGCACGGCCGAGGACTCGGCGATCCAGCTGCGGCCGGCGCGGATGCCGGCCAGCACGGAGTCGGTGGCCAGGTCGTCGGCCAGGACGACGTTGTGCGGCAGGCCGATGACCTGCGGCTCGCTGTGGGCGTCGCTGTTGCCCATGGCCGGCAGCCAGCTCTTGCCGGTCCGCACCGCCTCGCCCAGCCGGGCGTCCCAGGTGTCCACCGCCGACTCGTCGTCGTACGTCCAGGGGCCGTTCCACACCTCGACGGCGTCCGCGCCGTCGTAGCCGAACTTCCACTGGCAGGCGATGTACGGGCAGTACGGGTGGGCGGGCACCACCAGGCCGCCGGAGCGATGGACCTTCCGCGAGAAGCGGTCGAAGGCGTCGTCGCGGGAGCGGTAGCGCCAGTCGATCCACTCGCCTGCGGGCAGGCCCAGGGCGAGCCAGTGGCCGTTGCGGGTGGTGATCTCCTCGCCGGTGACGATCAGCAGGTCCTGGCCGGCGTACGGGCCCCAGGCGCCGTGCGACGAGGACGTGTTGTGGTCGGTGGTGACCATGAAGTCCAGGCCGGCGGCGCGCGCCCCGGCCGCGACCTCGGACGGCAGCCGCTTGCCGTCGGAGTACACGGTGTGCAGGTGGCAGTCGCCGCGGTACCAGGCGCGGCCCCGGCCCTTGGCCCGCTGCGGCGGGTAGGCCGGGACGAACGCCGGGCCCTCGGGACCGTAGGTGAGGGTGATCTGCACCTGGTAGTTCAGGCCCTGCGGCGCGACCTGGTAGGGGCCCAGGACGACGTTCCACGTGCCGGCCGACACCGGACCCGGCAGGTAGCCGGGCGTGGCCTCGCTGTTGCTGATCTCGAACGAGGTGCGGAAGCCGCCGGACCAGCCGCGGAAGCCCCGGCCGTCCAGCTGGGTGCCGCGCTGGTCGAAGACGCCGATGTCGCACGAGTTGGCGGGCGTGCCGGCCGGCACCGCGGGCTTGTCGTACGAGTACGAGACGGCGATCTTCTGCACGCCGCGCGGGACCTCCACCGGCAGGTACACGAAGTCAGCGGCACCGGTCTCCAGGTGGCCGGTCACCGTCCTGCTGACCTGCGTGCCGTCCGGGGGAGTGCTGCCGGCGGCCGAGCGCTCGTCGGCCGCCGAGGCGAACGACACCGGGCCCAGGGTGAGGGCGGCCGCCCCGGCCGCGCCGGCCGCGGCCATCAGCAGCCCTCTGCGGCCGACACCCGGTCCCGTGCCGTCCGCCGCCGGCGCGCCCGCCGCGGCCGCTGCCGCGTCGGCGCCGAGCTCGTCGGCGTTGTGCTCGCAGTACCCGTCAAGACACATGCTGTCCTCGCAGACATGGGGGAGCGGACCGCCCGGGGAACCGTCCCCGGGCGGTGGGCGCCGAGCGCCCGTGATCCACGCGGCACCGTCTCTCCGCCGCGTGAACGGCGGGTGTGCGCCGAGCGGCCGGGCAGCCAATGCCGCATAGGAGTATGGGAGCCCGGCCGCACGGACGACTACCGTGCGTTCATGAACTGGCTGATAGGCAGCGGTCGGTCGACGATCCGGATGTCGCCGATCGTGCCGTGGAAGATCTGGTCGATCGCGCCGTTCCACTCGTAGCCGCCGACCAGGAACGGCAGGCCGAGGCTGGTCAGGCCGACCGCCGGGGTCGACGGATTCCGGCCCTCCTCGCAGCCGTTGACGTACATCTTGCTGACCCGGCCGTCGTTCACGACCGCCACGTGCCACCACTCCTCCTGCTGCAGCAGGTGGCTCCACGCGGTGGTCGCGCCGGGCAGGTTGAGCGGGTAGGCGTTCCACTGCAGCTCGATCGAGCTGGACAGGCTGAGGGTCAGCACCGGCTCCTCGGCGGTGCTGGTCGGACCGCTCTTGCCGGCCTTGCCCGCGCTGCCGCCCCGGCTGAGCATCGCCGACCAGCCGTTGTGGCCGCCGTCCCAGTCGGCGGGCACCTTGAAGAACACCTCGAAGGTGTAACCGTGCGCGAACGTCTCGGAGTTGAGGGGGGCCGAGTCCACGGTGCGGAAGTAGGCGCCGCTGACCGGGTTGCCCTGGCCGGCGAGCACCAGGCTGCCGTGCGCGGGCTGGTCCGGGTGGTGGTCGCCGGTCCAGGTCAGCGCGTGCGCGGGCGAGTTGGGCGCCTGCTGGACGACCAGGTCGTTGCCGTGGCCCGCCTGGTCGCGGACGACGGTGCTCGCCGCGACGTCGCCGCCGTCGGTGCCGCCCTCGAACCGCCAGTACGCCAGGGTGCCGGGCACCACCATCCGCCGCGCGGGCCGCGCCGCGCGCGGCGGCACGGGCGCGAAGCCGGCGAAGCGCCGGTCGAAGTCGATCTCCATGGAGAAGGTGTCGACCGGCGAGGTCAGCTCGATCTCCTGCGCGGCCAGCGCGTTCAGCTCGCCCTGCGCGGCGAGTTCGCGCATCCACGGCGAGAACGTCGTGACGTCGATCCGCCCGCGGTTCAGGTCGAAGCGGTAGGAGCGGATCATGCCGGCGCCGCCGTAGTACCGGTCCTGGTAGTTGGTGATGTGCAGGTGCACGTCGTTGCCGGCGCTGTTCTTCATCACCGTGCTGCCGGGCGGCCAGTAGTGCCCGTTGAGCGTCAGGAAGACCTGGTCGTTGTCCTTGATCAGACGGTCCCACATCTGCTGGCCGTAGTCGGACAGTCCGGCCGTGCCGTCGTCGTACGAGCCGACGATCTCGTGCGTGGTGACGATCACCGGCAGCGTCGGGTTGTCCTTGATGACGCCGTTCGCCCACGCGAAGCCCTTGTCGGACAGCCGCCAGTCCAGCGACAGCAGCAGCCAACTGCGGCCGCCCGCCCGGAAGATGTGGCTGGTGTTGTAGCCGTCCGGGCTGGACGAGTGGTAGCTCGGCGACTTGCCGGCCCGCGCCGGGTTGAAGGTGTCCAGGTACGGGGTGCTGCCGCGCTGGTCGTCCGCACTCACGTCGTGGTTGCCGGCCAGCACGCCGTACGACGCCCCGGCGCGGTCCAGCATGGCGAACACCTTGGTGGCGGCGGCGTACTCCTCGGCCCGGCCGTTCTGCGTCACGTCGCCCAGGTGCGCGAGGAACACGATGTTCTCGTCGTACCCGCCCCGGCGCGCCGCGGGGTCCAGCACGTAGCGGAACGACGCCTCCATCGGCCGGGGGTGGATGCGGTCCTGGTCGAACATGTACTGGGTGTCGGGCATCACGACGACGGTGAAGCGGGGGTCGTCGGGGTCCGGGTTCCAGGTGCCGCGCGGGGCCGGTGACATCGTTGTCTGCCCGTACGGGTCGTCGGAGTTTCCGCCGTTGCCCCCGGCGGGCGCACCCGGCGCGCCCGGCGCGGCGAAGGCCGGCGCCGCGCCGAGCAGGCCGGTCGCGGCGGCGGTGGCGCCGAGCACGCCGGCGCCGCGCAGGAACGTGCGGCGGCTGGACGCCGCGATGCCGTCGCCGTCGAGGTCGGCGGTGGTGGGGCAGGCACAGGAGGACTCGTGTGCGGCGTGGCCGGGGGCCGTGTCGGCGGCGGGGCCGAGGTCGTCGTGGTGCGGGGCGGCCGGCGCGGCGGCAGCCCCGTCGCGGTCGGCGGGACGGTCGTGCATGAGGGCTCCGTGAAGAGGGAGTTGGGGCGGCTCACGCTAGGGCCGCAGGCCGTACGCGGGGGTGGCGCGGCGGATGCCGGGCGCGAAACTCTCGCCCAACAGCCTCTTTTTGCCGGCCTCTCGCCTCCGGGCCCTTAGACCCGGTGTCTGCCGGTCGATCGTGCTCGCCCCCCTCGTTCCTCGGGGGCCTGCGCGCGTTCTCTCTTTAGACACCGGCGGGCCCTTTGGCTCGATGCCTACACGGAGCAACCGGGAGAATTGGCGCGGGCCCATGGGGCACCCCAGACAGGTAGTCCAGGGTCACCCTCAAAGCGCACCCGGGGACATTTTGAGTGTGCGGCCTTACTCGTTTTTGTAGCGCCCGAGCCGAAGGGCGCGCCGCTGTCGAAAGGGAGAACGCGCGGAGTCCCGCGAGGAACGAGCGGGTCG
>WRCZ01000311.1 GCA_009783685.1 Actinomycetes bacterium | reverse complement strand
CTGCTCGCCGCCGAGGCCGAGGAGGTCAACATCGCCTGGCTGACCTCGGTCCGCCGCGGCCGCCCCTACGTGCGCTGGAAGTACGCCGCCACCCTCGACGGCCGGATCGCCGCCGCAGACGGCACCAGCCGCTGGATCAGCTCCGCCGAGTCCCGGGCCGACGTGCACCGGCTGCGGGCCGAGGCGGACGCGGTCGTGGTCGGCTCCGGCACGCTGATCGCCGACGACCCGCACCTCGCGGTGCGCGGCATCGACGGTGCCACCCAGCCGCTGCGGGTGGTCGTCGACACCCGCGCCCGGATCACCCCGGCCGCCCCCGTCCTCGACGACGCCGCGCCCACCCTGGTCGCGGTCGGCAAGGACGCGGACACCGGCCACCTGCCCGGCGTCGACGTCGTCCGCCTGCCGTACGCCGACCCGGACGCCGGGGGCGGACCGGCCGGCGTCGACGTCCAGGCACTGCTCGCCGAGCTGTTCACCCGCGGGGTGCGATCGGTGCTGCTGGAGGGCGGGCCGACGCTCGCCGGCGCGTTCGTCGCCGCCGGCGCCGTCGACTCCGTCGTCGCCTACCTCGCTCCCGCCCTGCTCGGCGCCGGGCCGCACGCCCTGGCCGACGCAGGAATCACCACCATCGCGCAGGCGTTGCGGCTCGACGTGACCGACGTCGCCCGCTTCGGACCCGATGTGCGCGTCACCGCCGTCCCCACCGCACTCCAGGAGAGCTGATCGTGTTCACCGGAATCGTCGAAGAGCTGGGCGAGATCACCGCGGTCGAGAACCTCGGCGACGCCTCCCGATTCACCGTCCGCGGCCCGGTGGTGACCGAGGACGCGAAGCACGGCGACTCCATCGCCGTCAACGGCGTGTGCCTGACCGTGGTGGAGTTCGGCGACGGGGCCTTCACCGCCGACGTGATGGCCGAGACCCTGGACCGCTCCAGCCTCGGCGCCCTCGCCCCCGGCTCCCGCGTCAACCTGGAGCGCCCGATGGCGCTCGGCGGCCGGCTCGGCGGGCACCTGGTGCAGGGGCACGTGGACGGCACCGGCACCGTGCTGGAGCGCCGCCCCGCCGAGCACTGGGAGATCGTGAAGGTCTCGCTGCCCGCGGAACTCGCCCGGTACGTGGTGGAGAAGGGCTCGATCACCGTCGACGGGATCAGCCTCACCGTCGTGGAGGCGGCCACGGACTGGTTCACCGTCAGCCTCATCCCGACCACCCTCGCGCTGACCACGCTCGGCATCAAGCAGCCCGGCGACCCGGTCAACCTGGAGGTCGACGTCATCGCCAAGTACGTCGAGCGGATGCTCGGCGGGCGCGACGCGACGCCGGAGGAGGCCGCCGGATGAGCGCCCTGCACTGGCTGAACAGCGAGGCGTTCACCGCCTTCGACCAGCACGTGATGTGGTCCGACATGATCGGCAACCTGCTGGGCCTGGCCGCGCTCGCCCTCGGCTGGCGGCGCGCGATGCTCACCTGGCCGGTGCAGCTGCTGTCCGGCGTGGTGCTGGTCGCCGCGTTCTGGAGCGCGCACCTGGGCGGCGGCGTCGGCAAGCAGTTCGTGGTGATCACGGTCGCCTTCTGGGGCTGGTACCAGTGGCGGCGCGGGCGCACCGGCAGCGGCCGGGTCGACGTCCGGTTCGCGACCTGGCGGGAGCGGGCGGTGCTGGTCGCCGCCACCGGCCTGGGCACCGTCGCGGTCGCCTCGCTCTTCCTGGCCTACCCGTCGCTGTCCTGGAACCCCTGGCCCGACGCCTACATCTTCACCGGCACCCTCGCCGCGATGTTCGCCCAGGCCCGCGGCTGGGTGGAGTTCTGGTTCGCCTGGCTGGCCGTCGACCTGGTCGGCGTCCCGCTGAACTTCCACAGCGGCCTGCCCTTCTCCGGGCTGGTCTACATCATCTACTTCGTCCTGGTCATCGCCGGGATGTACGCCTGGTGGCAGCAGACGCGCACCCCCGCGGCCGGCGGCCGCGGATCCACCCCGAGCACCACCACCGTCGCGGAAGGAGTGACGGCATGAGCGCCGTGACCGCACTGCAGGACGACTGGTACGACGAGACCGTGCTCGTGCTCGACCCGATCGAGCGGGCCGTCGCCGACATCGCCGCCGGGCGCCCGGTGGTCGTCGTCGACGACGAGAACCGGGAGAACGAGGGCGACGTCATCGTCGCCGCCGAGAAGATCACCCCGGAGATCGTCGCGTTCATGATGAACGAGTGCCGCGGCCTGATCTGCGTCCCCATGGAGGGCCCGGAACTGGACCGGCTGGAACTGCCGCAGATGGTCGAGGCGAACACCGAGTCGATGCGCACCGCGTTCACCGTCTCGGTGGACGCGGGCGCGGCGCACGGCGTGACCACCGGCATCTCCGCCGCCGACCGGGCCACCACCATCCGCCTGCTCGCCGAACCGGCTTCCGTGGCAGGGGACTTCGTGCGCCCCGGCCATGTCTTCCCGCTGCGCGCCCGGCCCGGCGGGGTGCTGGTGCGCCCCGGCCACACCGAGGCCGGCGTCGACCTGGCCCGGCTGGCCGGACTGCGGCCCGCCGCGGCCATCGTCGAGATCGCCCGCGAGGACGGCACGATGGCCCGGCTGCCCGAGCTGGTGCCGTTCGCCCGCAAGCACGGCCTGGCGATCATCTCCATCGAGGACCTCATCGCCTACCGCCGGTCCGCCGAGCCGACCGTGCGCCGCGAGGCCGACACCGCGCTGCCCACCGCGTTCGGCGACTTCCACGCCTACGGCTACCGCAGCGTCTCCGACGGCGTGGAGCACATCGCGCTGGTCGCCGGCGACCTCGGGGACGGTGCGGACGTGCTGGTCCGGGTCCACTCCGAGTGCCTGACCGGCGACGTCTTCGGCTCCCAGCGCTGCGACTGCGGCCCCCAGCTGCAGGCCGCGCTGCGCAAGGTCGCCGAGGCCGGCCGGGGCGTGGTGCTCTACCTGCGCGGCCACGAGGGCCGCGGCATCGGCCTGATGTCCAAGCTGCGCGCCTACGAACTCCAGGAGCGCGGCCGCGACACCCTCGACGCCAACCTGGAACTCGGCCTGCCCGCCGACGCGCGCGACTACGGCGCCGCCGCGGACATCCTCGCCGACCTGGGAGTGCGCTCGCTGCGGCTGATGACCAACAACCCCGACAAGACCGGGGCGCTGGTCCGGCACGGCCTGGACGTGCTCGGCCGGGTGCCCATGCCGGTCGCCGCGGGGGAGCACAACCTGCGCTACCTGCGCACCAAGCGCGACCGGATGGGCCACGACCTGCCGTGGCTCGACGCCGCCCACAACTGACCGGCACCGCCGGCCCGTCGACACGTGGCCCTCTCGACACGTCGCCACATCGACAATCCGACACACGCAACGCGTTCCGACGCGAGCACCGAAGCACCGAGGAGAGAAGTGAGCGGTAAGGGCGCCCCCGAGCTGACCGTGAAGAACTGCGAGGACCTGCGGGTCGCGGTCATCGCCGCGCAGTGGCACACCCAGGTGATGGACGGCCTCGTCGACGGGGCCGTGCGCGCCCTGCACGACCTCGGCATCGACGAGCCGACCCTGCTGCGGGTGCCGGGCAGCTTCGAACTGCCCGTGGTCGCCAAGGTGCTGGCCGGCCGCGGGTACGACGCGATCGTCGCGCTCGGGGTGATCATCCGCGGCGGCACCCCGCACTTCGAGTACGTCTCGCAGGGCGTCACCGCCGGACTCACCCAGGTCGCCGTCGACTCCGGCGTCCCGGTCGGCTTCGGCGTGCTCACCTGCGACACCGAGGAGCAGGCGCTGGACCGCGCCGGACTGCCCGGCTCGACCGAGGACAAGGGCCACGAGGCGGTCACCGCCGCGGTGGCCACCGCGACCATCCTGCGTTCAGTATCCGAACCGTGGCGGTGAGCGGGGCCGGCTTCCCCGTACGCTAGGACCACCATGGCGAACAAGACATTCGAGGAGCTCTTCGCCGAGCTCCGGCACAAGGCCGCCAACGGCGACCCCAGCACGTCCCGCACCGCCGAGCTGGTGGGCAAGGGCGTGCATGCGATCGGCAAGAAGGTGGTCGAGGAGGCCGCCGAGGTGTGGATGGCCGCCGAGTACGAGGGCGCCGACGCCACCGCCGAGGAGATCTCCCAGCTGCTGTACCACGTCCAGGTGATGATGGTCGCCCGGGGAATCTCCCTGGACGACGTCTACGCCCACCTGTAGCGGCCCGCCGCGGCCGCCCGGCCGGCCGCCCCACCCGGCGGCCGGCCGCCCCCACCCGCACCAGATCCCGCGTCACGACCGAAGGAAAAGGAACCCGCCCCCATGCTGCGCATCGCCGTCCCGAACAAGGGCTCGCTCTCCGGACCCGCGTCGGCCATGCTCCATGAGGCCGGATACCGCCAGCGCAAGGAGTCCAAGGAGCTCGTCCTCGTCGACAGCGCCAACGACGTCGAGTTCTTCTACCTGCGCCCGCGCGACATCGCGATCTACGTCAGCTCCGGCCGGCTCGACATCGGCATCACCGGCCGCGACCTGCTGCTGGACTCCGGCGCCAGCGCCGAGGAGATCCTGCAGCTCGGCTTCGCCCGCTCCACCTTCCGCTACGCCGCCCGGCCCGGCACCGCGGCCGCCGTCGAGGACCTCGGCGGGATGACCGTCGCCACGTCCTACGAGGGCGTGGTCGCCAAGCACCTGGCCGACCACGGCGTGGACGCCGAGGTGGTGCACCTGGACGGGGCGGTGGAGACCGCGATCCAGCTCGGTGTGGCCCAGGTCATCGCGGACGTCGTGGAGACCGGCACCTCGCTGCGCAACGCCGGCCTGGAGACCTTCGGCGAGCCGCTGATGGAGTCCGAGGCCGTGGTCATCCGGCGGGTCGGCGCCGACCCGGACGAGCACAAGGTCCAGCAGTTCCTGCGCCGGCTGCAGGGCGTCCTGGTCGCCCGCCGCTACGTGATGATGGACTACGACATCCGCGTCGAGCAGGTCGAGAAGGCCGTCGCCCTCACCCCCGGCCTGGAGTCGCCCACCGTCTCCCCGCTGCACCACGAGGGCTGGGTCGCGGTCCGCGCGATGGTGCCCACCGCCGACGCGCAGCGAATCATGGACGAGCTGTACGAGCTGGGCGCCCGCGCCATCCTGACCACCGGCATCCACGCCGCCCGCCTGTGAACGCCACCCGGGGTGCCGCCGCCGGCGAGGGTGCCGGCGGCAGCACCGGCGAACGCACCGCCGACCTGCTGCCGCTGACGTTCCGCCCGGTCGTCACCCGGGCGCTGCTGCTGTGCCTCGGCATCGCCCTGGTCGCCGTGCTCACCACCGTCGCGGTGCTGATGCCGCACGACGGGGCCGCGCCGTGGACCACCGGCGACCGGATCACCGTGGTGATCACCGGGCTGGTCTTCTGCGCGGTGCTGGTCCTGCTCAGCCGGCCCAAGGCGGTCGCCGGCCCGGACGGGCTGACCGTGATCAACCTCACCGTCAAGCGGCGGCTGGCCTGGGCCGAGGTCGTGGGCGTGAACCTGCGGCCCGGTGACGCCTGGGTGCACCTGGACCTGGCCGACGGCACCACCCTTGCGGTGATGGGCATCCAGCCGGGAATCGCCAGGCAGCAGGCCCTGCGGGACGCCCGGCGGCTGCGCGACCTGGTGCAGGAGCTGGGCGAGGCGCGCGGCACCGAGGCCACCGGGCCGCGCTGAGCCGCCCGCCACCGCGCCGCCGCCGTCCGGTCGATCCGGCGTCCGCCGTCCTTCGCGTGCCCGGCCGCAATGACTACTCTGGAGCGAAGCCGCATCGCCGTGCTCGCCCCACACCCCTCCCACCGCACCACCCGTGGGGTACCGACCAGCCAAGGAGTGACACTCACACCCCGATGGACGCACCGTCCGGTAGTACCAGCGCCGCCCCTTCCTCCGGGAAACCGGGAGCGGCGGCCTCATGAGCACCTCCCTGCTGCTGCTTGCGGCAGCCCTCGTCCTGATCGTCGCCAACGGCTTCTTCGTCGCCGCCGAGTTCGGCCTGGTGACGGTGGAGCGCCCCGCCGCGGAACGTGCCGCGGCCGGCGGTGACCGCCGCGCGCACAGCGTGGTGGCCGCCCTGCAGAAGCTCTCCTTCCAGCTCTCCGGCACCCAGCTCGGCATCACCATCACCTCCCTGGTGGTCGGCATGCTCGCCGAGCCGGCGCTCGCCGACCTGCTCACCGGCCCGCTGAGCGCGCTCGGGATACCGGACGGCGCGGCCCCCGGCATCGCCGTCGTCCTGGGCATGATGCTCGCCTCCGCGGTGCAGATGGTCATCGGCGAGCTGGTCCCGAAGAACTGGGCGGTGTCCCGGCCGCTGGCCGTGGCCCGGATCGTCGCCGGACCGCAGCGCGCCTTCTCGCGCGCGTTCCGGCCGGTCATCGAACTGCTGAACCGGGCGGCCAACCAGCTGGTGCGGATGCTCGGCGTGGAGCCGGCCGACGAGCTGGCGTCCGCCCGCACCCCCACCGAACTGGTCTCCCTGGCCCGGCACTCGGCCCTCGCCGGCGCCCTGGAGCAGGACACCGCGGACCTCTTCGTCCGCACCCTGTCGCTCGGCGACCTGACAGCGGAGAACGTGATGACCCCGCGGGTGCGGGTGAGCGCCCTGGAGGACACCGCGACCGCCGCGGACGTGCTCAACCTGACCCGCGCCACCGGGCTCTCCCGCTTCCCCGTGTACCGGGGCCGGCTGGACGACATCACCGGCATGGTCCACCTCAAGGACGCGCTCGCGGTGCCCGCCGCGGAACGCGACCGCACCCCGGTGGGCCGGATAGCGGTCGCCCCGCTGCTGGTCCCCGAGACCCTGCCGGGCCGGCGGCTGCTGGAACTGCTGCGCAGCGAGCAGCCGATGGCCGTGGTCGTCGACGAGTACGGCGGCACCGCGGGCGTGGTCACCCTGGAGGACATCGTCGAGGAGCTGGTCGGCGAGGTCCGCGACGAGCACGACGCCGCCGACCTGCCCGAACTCGCCCAGGCGCCGTCCGAGTCCGGGCACCCCGCCTGGGACGCCGACGGCGGCTGCCGGGTGGACACCCTGGCCCGGATAGGTCTGCACGCCCCCGAGGGGCCCTACGAGACGGTGGCCGGACTGGTCGCCGACCTGCTCGGCCGGATCCCCGAGGCCGGCGACACCGCGGAGCTGCCCGGCTGGCTGCTGCGGGTGGACGAGGTCGAGCACCACCGGGCCGAGCGGGTCCGGATCGTGCGCACCGGATCGTACGCCGAGAACGCAGAAACCGCGGAAAACGCCGGAAACGCCGGGTTTGCAGCGGACGTCGAGAATTCGGCGAGCGCCGAGTACGCCGGGTACGCCGGGAACGCAGCAGCGGAGGCCGGGCGATGAGCGCACTCCAACTCCTGTTCGCCGCGCTGCTGGTGCTCGGCAACGGCTTCTTCGTCGGCGCCGAGTTCGCGCTGGTGTCGGTCCGCCGGAGCCAGATCGAACCGCTCGCCGCGGAGCAGCGCCGGGCGCGGACCGTGCTGTACGGCCTGGAGCACCTGCCGCAGATGATGGCCGCGGCCCAGTTCGGCATCACCGTCTGCTCGCTGACCCTCGGCGCGGTCGCCGAGCCCACCGTCGCGCACCTGCTGGAGCCGTTGTTCTCCGCGGCCCGCCT
>WRCZ01000310.1 GCA_009783685.1 Actinomycetes bacterium | reverse complement strand
GCCCCGCACCGGGCCGGGGGCCGGGGGGGCGACCCCGACCCCACCCCACCTCACCCGGACGGAGTCAGACCGCGGGCTGCCCGCCGAGCAGCGCAAGGGGATCGTCCAGCACGGGCTGCCACGCCAACTCGGCCGCCCCGACCAGGCTGTTGTGGTCGAGCGCACAGGCCAGAAGCGGGACGCTGCCGCTGCGTCCCCACAGGCTGCGGTCGGCGACGACCGCCCGCAGCCGCTCGGGGTCGGCGTCCAGCAGGTGCCGGTGCAGCCCACCGAGCAGGATCCGGTCGGGGTTCAGGACGTTGACGAGCCCGGCGAGGCCGCGCCCGAGCCGGTCGATCAGCACGTGCGCGGCCTCCCGGACGGCCGGGTCGCCGTACTCCTCACGGAGCAGGTCGCGTCCCTGCTCCAGCAGCGAGACCTCGGGGCCGGGCGTGCGGCCGGCCGCCTCGACGAAGGCCAGCGGGTCCGCCTCGACGTCCAGGCAGCCCCGGCTGCCGCAGTGGCAGGGCCGTCCGTCGGGCTCCACCGTCAGATGGCCGACCTCCAGCGCCAGGCCCGAACTCCCGGTGTGCAGGCGGCCGTCGAGGACCAGGGCGCCGCCGACGCCACGGTGGCCGGAGGCGACCACGAGCAGGTGCTGGGCGCCCTGTCCCGCGCCGTGCCGGTGCTCGGCCAGGGCCGCCACGTTGACGTCGTTGCCCACGAAGGACGGCACCGGGTCGCCGTCGGGCCCGAGGATGCCCGCCGCGGCGATCCGGTCGGCGAACACCTCGCGGACCGGCGCCCCGGCCGGCCAGGCCAGGTGCAGCGGGTTGAGCGCGGTGCCGTCGGGCTCGGCGACCGCGGACGGCACGGCGAGTCCGGCCCCGACGCACACCCGGCCCGACGCGCGCAGCAGTTCGGCGCCGGCGTCGACGACCGCGCCGAGCACGTGCGCCGGGTCGGCGGGGACGGTCATGCAGCCGGGGGCGGTGGCCACGAGTTCGCCGCCGAGCCCGACGAGCGCGGCGCGGAATCCGTCGGCGTGCACCTGCGCGGCGAGGGCGACGGGTCCGCCGGGCGCCACCGCGAGCCGGTGCGAGGGCCGGCCCTGCGCGCCGGACGGCCCGGTGGGCCGGGTGTCGACCCGGATCAGACCGAGCGCCTCCAGCTCCGCGGCGACCGCGCCGGCTGTCGCCCTGGTCACGCCGAGTTCCGCGGTGAGCACCGCCCGGGTCGCGGCACGGCCGGTGTGCACCAGGGAGAGCGCGGGGCCGAGCGCGCCCCGGCCTCGCTCAAGCCTTGTCCGAATCTGTGTCACCCCTCTATTCTCACTTTGTGCCGACGCTAAACAAAATAGGGACAGTGCTGTCCCGATCCCACCACATACCCGCCGCCGATCCAGCCCTTCGGCGCCTGCGGATCGCTCTCACGGGGTTCTTCGCCGTCGACGGCTTCCTGTTCGCCGGCTGGGTCGTCCGCATCCCGGCGATCAAGGACCAGGTCGGGGCGTCCGCCGGGCAGTTGGGCCTGGCGCTGCTCGGCGTGTCCGCGGGTGCCGTGGCCACCATGGCGCTCACCGGACGGATGTGCCGGATCTTCGGCAGCGAGCGGGTGACCGTGGTGACCGGCGCCATGCTGGCGGTGAGCATCGCGCTGCCCCCGCGCACCCACTCGGCGCTGGCCCTCGGGCTCGTCCTGCTCTGCTTCGGCATCTCCTACGGCGGCCTCAACGTCGCCATGAACAGCGTCGCCGTCGACCTGGTCGCCGCCCTGCGCCGCCCGGTGATGTCCAGCTTCCACGCCGCCTACAGCCTGGGCGGCCTGCTCGGCTCGGGCATCGGCGGCCTGCTCGCCCCCCACCTCTCCCCCGCGACCCACCTGTTGCTGCTCACGCCGATCGGGCTGGTCGCCGTCACCATGGCCGGCCGGACGCTGCTCGCCCATCCGCTGCGGCGGCCCGGCGGCGAACCGATCACGACCGGACAGGCCGAGCACGCCGACCGCGCCGACCGCGCCGAGCGCGCCGAAGCCGGCAAGCCCGCCGAACCCGCAGCGCCCGCCGGCCAGGACGTCCGCACCGATCGCGCCGCGCCCGAAGCCAGGACCGCGCCGTCCCCGGCACCGGCCCGGAACCGCGCCCCCGGCACCGGCCTGCTCGTCGCCGTCTTCGGCCTGATCGCCGCCTGCACGGCCTACGGTGAGGGCGCGCTGGCCGAGTGGGGCCCGCTGCACATCCAGCAGGACCTGCACGGCGGCCCGGGGATCGCGGCGGCCGGCTACTCGGCGGTCACCCTGGCCATGACGCTCGGCCGGCTGTCCGGCACCGCCCTGCTCGAACGGCTCGGGCAGACCCGGGCCCTGGTCCTGGGCGGCCTCACCGCCTGCACCGGCATGCTGGTCGGCGCGCTCGCGCCGTATCTCCCGCTGGTCATGGTCGGTTTCGCGCTGACCGGGCTGGGCCTGGCCAACCTGTTCCCGACTGCCATCGCGCGGGCCGGGGAGCTGACGGGGCCGAGCGGGGTCGCCGCGGCGTCCACCCTCGGCTACGGGGGCCTGCTGCTCGGCCCGCCCTCGATCGGCTTCCTCACCGACGCGTTCGGCCTGCCCACGGCGCTGACCACGGTGGCCGTCCTGGCGGCGATGGCCGCGGTGATCGCCTACGCGGTACGCAACAGCGGGGCCCGTCCGACGGGTTGAGGTCCGCCGTCGCGGGCCGGGCTCCCCGGCGGCCTGCCCCGGCCCGCGCCGGCCCGGGCGGAATTGACGAACATCACAGGCGCCCGCCGGGCGTCGCGGCGGCATGCTGGTGGACCACGCCGGCGGCCCGCCCCCAAGGGCCGCACGCCGTGACCTGAGGAGGAGCGATGCAGATACCGTCCTGGGCCGTCACCGCCACGCGTCCCTTCCACCGGGAGCGCGTCTCCCGCGGGTACCTCGCCGTGGTGGGTGCCGCGTTGCTGCTGATGCTGCTCGACACCGCGGTGATCTCGCACGGCCACGCGTCGCTGGCCGGCATGCTGCTCCTCCTGCTCACGCTGCCGTGGACGCCGCTGCTGTTCAGCCTGATGACCTCGGCCGGCGGGGCGAACGAGCAGGTCACGGCGTACGGCTGGTCGGGCTGGACGATCACGGTGGTCGCCGCGTTGATCTCGGCCGGGATCAACGCGGTACTGCTGGGGTACGCGGCGCGGTTGCGCCGGCGGCGCATCGCCGCCCGGTGATCTTCCCGCCCGGTGATCTCCCGCCCGGGCCCCGCACCTGCGAGAATGCGCCGCATGGAGACCGAGGAGTTCATCGCGACCCTGCGCCGCGAGGGGCACTTGCTGGCCGAGGCGGCACAGCGCTCGGGCCTCGACGCGCCCGTCCCGCCGTGCCCGCAGTGGCAGGTCCGGGACCTGGTGCGGCACACCGGCGCGGTGCACCGCTGGGCCGCGGCCTTCGTGGCCGAACGCAGGACGGCGCCGGTGGAATGGGACGAGTCCGCGCCGGACGACGACGCCCTGGTCGGCTGGTACCGGGCGATGCACTCCGGCCTGGTCAGCACGCTGGAGGCCGCCCCGGCCGACATCGAGTGCTGGACCTTCCTGCCGGCGCCCTCGCCGCTGGCGTTCTGGGCCCGCCGCCAGGCGCACGAGACCACCGTCCACCGCGTGGACGCGCAGTCCGCGGCGGGCGCCGAACGCTCCCCGGTGGAGACCGCGTTCGCGGCCGACGGCGTGGACGAGCTGCTCACCGGATTCCATGTCAGGAAGCGCAGCCAGGTGCGCACCGACCGGCCGCGCACGCTGCGCGTGCTGGTGCACGACGGTCCCGGCGGCGACTGGCTGGTGCGGCTGTCCCCGCAGCCGCCGGTGGTGGAGCGGGGCGGGCCGGGGGCGGCGGACTGCACGATCGGCGGCCCGGCCGAGGCGCTCTACCTGGCGCTGTGGAACCGCGGCCCGTACGACGGGCTGACGGTGGAGGGCGACGACGCGCTCGTCGACCTGTGGCGGCGGACCTCGGCGGTGCTCTGAATCCGCGGGGCATCGCCCCTCGGCCGTCGCGCCGGCGGGACGGTCAGTGCGCGGCCAGGGCGCCCTTCGGCAGCATGCGCTCCAGCACCGCGCGGTGGCTCGGCCGGGCCTCCTCGTAGCGGGCGCGGCCGGACTCGGTGATGGCCACCCGGACCCCGCGCCGGTCCTCGCTGCAGATGCCGCGGTCGACCAGGCCGTCCTTCTCCAGCCGGGCGACCAGCCGGGACAGCGCGCTCTGACTCAGGTGCACGCGGTCGGCCAGCTCCTGGACACGGAAGGTGCAGCCGTCCTCGGCGTCGCCGCCGGCCAGCACGTCGAGCACTTCGAAGTCGCTGGCGCCGAGCCCGTAGCGGTGCAGCGCACGGTCGATCTCGCAGGCCGTGCGCGCGTGAACGGCGAGGATCTCCCGCCACTCCGCGATGAGCGCCCGCTCGTCCCTGTCGCCGGTCATGCCGCGAGGGTAGCAGAAATCGGACCCACATGCACAGGCATTAAATGCGCTTGCATTGGATGCAAGTGCATGTAGTCTGTGGCGCATGACCTCTCCGTCATCTCCGTCTACCTCTCCGTCCCCCACCACCGTCCCCCGCACCGAAGCGCGCTGGACCGCCCTGCAGTGGGGCACCCTCCTCGTGCTCTGCGCGGCGCTGTTCCTCGACGCCCTCGACGTGTCGATGGTCGGCGTGGCGCTCCCCTCCATCGGCAGCGACCTGCACCTGTCCACGTCCTCCCTCCAGTGGGTCGTCAGCGGCTACATCCTGGGCTACGGCGGGCTGTTGCTCCTCGGCGGCCGGGCCGCCGACCTGCTCGGCAGGCGCCGGGTCTTCCTCATCGCACTGGCCGTGTTCGCGGTCGCCTCGCTGCTCGGCGGTCTCGTCGACTCCGGTTCGCTGCTCATCGCCACCCGCTTCGTGAAGGGCCTGAGCGCCGCGTTCACCGCCCCCGCGGGGCTGTCGATCATCACCACCACCTTCGCCGAGGGCCCGATCCGCAACCGCGCCCTCACCATCTACTCCAGCTGCGGCGCCACCGGCTTCTCCATGGGCCTGGTGCTCTCCGGGTTCCTGACCGAGGCCGGCTGGCGGTGGACCATGCTGCTGCCCGCCCCGGTCGCCGTGATCGCGCTGATCGCCGGCCTGAAGCTGATCCCGAAGAGCCCGCGCGAGAAGACCTCGGGCCGCGGCTACGACCTGCCAGGTGCCGTGACCGGCACCGGGTCGATGCTGCTCCTGGTCTTCACCGTGGTCTCCGCCTCCCAGGCAGGCTGGGCCTCGGCCCGCACCCTCGGCTCCTTCGCGGGCGTCGCGGCCCTGCTCGCCGCGTTCGTCGTGATCGAGCAGCGCTCGGCCAGCCCGCTGATCCGGCTCGGGGTGCTGCGCGACTCCGGCCAGGTGCGCGCCAACCTCGGCGGCGCCACGTTCTTCGGCTCCTACGTGGCCTTCCAGTTCCTGGTCACCCAGTACCTGCAGAACGTCCTGGGCTACAGCGCGATGCAGACCGCCCTGGCGTTCCTGCCCGCCGGCGCCCTCGTCGCGATCCTGTCCACCAGGATGGGCCCGATCGTCGACCGGTTCGGCACCCCGCGGGTGATCGCGGTCGGCTTCACCCTGCTCGTCGTCGGGTACACGCTGTTCCTGCGGATCAACCTGCACCCGAACTACGCGTCCGTGATCCTGCCCTCGATGCTGCTGCTCGGCGGCGCCTTCGCCCTGGCCTTCCCGTCCCTGAACATCCAGGCCACCAACGGCGTCAGGAACGAGGAGCAGGGGATGGTCTCCGGCCTGCTCAACACCTCCTTCCAGGTGGGCGGCGCGATCTTCCTCGCCGTCGTCACCGCGGTCGTCACCAGCAGCGCCGGCGCCCACGCGGCCACCAAGCAGGCGGTGCTGGACAGTTACCGCCCCGGCCTGTGGGTGGTCACCGGGATCGGCCTGTTCGGGCTGCTGCTCACGGTGTCCGGACTGCGCCGCCGCCGGCCCTCGTACGGCATCCTCGTCGCGTCCTCCGCGGGCGACGAGGCGCACGCCGCGAACGAGGCCACGAGCGCGGCCGGGGCCCGCTCCGAGCGGGTCCCTGCCCGCGACTGACGGAACGTCACCATCCGCCTGCCGCAAGCAGGCCGGGCCGGCCCCGCGCGAGGAGGGAGCGCGCGGGGCCGGCCCGTTTTCTCGCGCGCGGGCGTGCCCGGCGCGTGCAAGACTGGACCGACCTCGGGGGCGGGGAGGTACGGATGCGCAGGGGCCGGACACGAGCCGAACGCGACGCCGTCACAGTGGAGATCGCCGGTGCCGTGCTCGTCGGAGCCGTGCTGGCCGTGGGGGCCTTCCTCGCGGTGGCCGCTCCGGTGATGCTCGGCGCCGCGCACGGGCAGGCCCGCAAGGAGTGTTTCGCGGGGGCGACGGTGCTGGCGGCGGCGGTCTTCTGCAGCTGGGTGGCGCGCACCCTGCGCCGCTTCGACCGGCAGAACCGGCTGCCGTGGCTGAACGGCGCCGGGGACGACGGGAAGGCCCGCGAGGCCGCAGCCGGCGCACAGGGCCCGCAGGCCCAGGGCGGCGCACAGGACCCGCAGGCCCAGGGCGGCGCACAGGACCCGCAGGCCCAGGGCGGCGGGCCGCGCACCCCGCAGGCCGCACACCGGGTCCCGCCCCAGCGGGGGAAGCCGGGCCGCGAGGGCGGTGACGGCGGCCCGCCGCGCGATCAGCCGAGCCAGCCGGGCCGCACCAGCCCCGACTCGTAGGCCAGCACGACCAGTTGGGCGCGGTCGCGGGCGCCCAGTTTCACCATGGTCCGGCTGACGTGGGTCTTGGCGGTCAGCGGGCTGACCACCAGCCGGCGGGCGATCTCCTCGTTCGACAGTCCGATGCCGACCAGCGCCATCACCTCGCGCTCCCGCTCGGTGAGCTGCTCCAGGCTCGCGGCGGCCGCCGGCTGCTTGGAGCGCGCCGCGAACTCGGCGATCAGCCGCCGGGTCACCCCGGGCGACAGCAGGGCGTCGCCGTCGACCACCGCCCGTACCGCGCGCAGCAGTTCGGCCGGTTCGGTGTCCTTCACCAGGAAGCCGGACGCCCCGGACCTGATCGCCTCGAAGACGTACTCGTCGAGCTCGAAGGTGGTGAGGATGACCACTTTGACCCCGGCGAGCGCCGGGTCCTCGGTGACGGCGCGGGTCGCCGCGAGGCCGTCCATCAGCGGCATGCGGATGTCCATCAGCACGGCGTCCGGGCCCAGTTCGCGCACCAGGCGCAGCGCCTGCCCGCCGTCGGCGGCCTCCCCCACGACCTCGATGTCGCTCTGGGCGTCCAGCAGGGCCCGGAAGCCGGCTCTGACCAGGACCTGGTCGTCGGCCAGCACGACGCGGATCATGGGCGCTCCTCGGCGGTGATCTCGGTGGCGGGGTCAGCGGGGTCAGCGGGGTCGGGGTGTCCGGCGCCGGCGGACCCCGAACGATCGGCGGCCTCGGCCGCGTCGGGGGCCGCGGACGCCGGACGGTCGGCGGCGTCGGCGGCGGACGCCGGACGGTCAACGCCGGCGGACCCCGAACGATCGGCGGCGTCGGCGCCGGCGGAGGCCGGACGGTCAACACCGGCGGACCCCGAACGATCGGTGGCGTCGGAGGCCGCGGAGGCCGGACGGTCGGCGG
>WRCZ01000309.1 GCA_009783685.1 Actinomycetes bacterium | reverse complement strand
CGCACGGCCCCTGCGCGGGCGATGACCGGTGCCGCCGCAAGCCGCCGGGCGGCGATGACCGATGCGGGGGCACGGCCCCCGTACCGAAGTACCTAACGATGACTGATTCCCCTGCGCTCGCCGCTCCGTAACTTCTTGACCTGCAAGAAGACGGCGCAACCCGGCGCCGCTGACCGCAGGGAGAACCGATCATGAGCGACCTCCAGTACCTCGCCGAGCGCTACATCGCCGCCTGGAACGAGACCGACCCGGCCGCCCGCCGCGCGCTGATCGGCGAGGTCTTCGCCGAGGACGGCCGGTACACCGACCCGCTGGCCGACGTGACCGGTCCCGACGCGCTGGACGCGGTCGTCGGTGCGGTGCAGGGCCAGTTCGCGGGGCTGGTCTTCACCCTCGGCCCGGTCGACACCCACCACCACATCGCCCGGTTCACCTGGGAGCTGGGCCCGGCCGGCGGTGAGGCGCTGGTCGTCGGCTTCGACGTCGCGGTCACCGGCGAGGACGGCCGGATCCACAGCGTCCTCGGCTTCCTCGACAAGGTCCCGGCGACCGACTGACCCCGGGCGGCGGCCCCGCGCGGACCTGCCGCGCGGGGCGCCCCCGGGGCCCGGGCCCTCAACCACCCCGTCTCCAGAGCCAGTTCACCGTTCGCGACAGGAGTACGTCATGGCTTCGGCCTCCACCACCGCCTCCCCGTCCGCGGCCACGGGCATCGCCCGCGCCGCCGACCGGTCCGGCCTGGGCCTGCTGGTCCTCCTGGCCGCGACCTTCATGAGCGCCCTCGACATCTTCATCGTCAACGTGGCGATCCCCGCCCTCCAGGGCGACCTGCACGCGGGAACCGCCGCCGTCCAGTGGGTGGTGGCCGGCTTCGGCCTCGCGGTCGCCACCGGGCTGATCACCGCGGGCCGGCTCGGCGACATCTTCGGGCGGCGGCGGATGTTCGCCCTCGGGCTCCTGCTGTTCACCGCCACCTCGGCGGCCTGCGGCTTCGCCCCGACCGCCGGGTCCCTGGTGGCCGCGCGGGTGTTGCAGGGCCTCAGCGCCGCGCTGATGAGCCCGCAGGTGCTCGCCATCCTGCAGACCGCCTACACCGGCAGGGCCCAGGCCCGCGCGTTCGGCATGTACGGCATGACGATGGGCATCGGCGCGGTGTTCGGGCAGCTCATCGGCGGCCTGCTGATCAAGGCCGACATCCTCGGGCTCGGCTGGCGGGCCTGCTTCCTCATCAACGTGCCGATCGGCGTGGCCGCGCTCGCCATGGTTCCGCGGGCGCTCGGCGAGACGCGGGCGCCGCGGCGGCCCCGGCTGGACCCGGTGGGCGTGGCGCTGTCGACGGCGGCCGTGGTCGCCCTGGTCCTGCCGCTCATCCAGGGCCGCGCGCTGGGCTGGCCGGAGTGGACCTGGGCCTGCCTGGCCGGCTCGGCCGTGCTGTTCGGCGCGTTCGTGGCCCACCAGCACCGGCTGGGTGCCGCCGGCGGCGACCCGGTGCTCGACACCCGCCTGTTCCGGCTGCGCGGCTTCTCGCTGGGCGCCCTCGCGCAGCTGGTGTTCTGGACCGGACAGGGGTCGTTCTTCCTGGTCCTGGCGCTGTACCTGCAGGCCGGGCGGGGGCTGGACGCGCTCGCCTCGGGCACCGTCTTCCTGTCGATCGGCGGCGGCTACCTGCTGACCTCGACCACCGCGCACCGGATCGCCGCGCGGCTCGGCAACCGCACGGTGCCGGCCGGTGCGCTGCTGATGGCCGCCGGGCTCGGCACGCTGTGGGCGGCGGTGCACGCCTCGGGCACCACCGGAACCCTGTGGGAGCTGACGCCCGGGCTGTTCGTGGACGGCCTCGGCATGGGGATGGTGATCGCCCCGCTCACCCACAGCGCGCTGGGCGGCGTGCCGGCGGAGATGGTCGGCTCGGCGTCCGGGGTGGTGGCCACCATCCAGCAGATCAGCGGCGCCCTGGGCATCGCCGTGATCGGCATCCTGTTCTACGGCGCGGTCGGTGACGGCGCTGCCCGCCACTACCCGCACGCGCTGGGGCTGGGCCTGGAGTTCCTGGTGGTCCTGGAGCTGGCGCTGGCGGCCCTGACCGCCGCCACCGCCGCCCGGGCCGGCCGCGCCGACCGCGCCGGGCGCTGAGCGCGCGGCGGTCGGTACGACCGGGCCGGCGACAGCAGGGGCGCCCCTCGTCGAGGGGCGCCCCTGAGGCGTTCCGGCGGCACCGCCCGGACGCCGGAACCGCGCGTGCGCGGGTCCCGAAGCGGGAACCCGGTGCTCAGACCCGGCGCAGGCGGATGACCGGGATGTCCCGGTCGGTCTTCTTCTGGTACTCCTCGTAGGGCGGGTAGACCTCCAGCAGGTGCGGCCAGACCCGCGCCTTGTCCTCGGGCGACAGCGCCTCGGCCCGGGCGGCGAACCGCTCGCGTCCGACGCGCACGTGGACGTCGGGGTTGTCACGCAGGCTCAGGTACCACAGCGGGTGCTCGGGGGCACCGCCCTTGGACGCGACGATCAGGTAGTCGTCGCCGTCCCGGCCGTAGATCAGCACGGTGCGCAGCCACTGGCCGCTCTTGCGGCCGAGGTAGTCGAGCAGCAGGCACGGGGAGCCGTTCATGTCGGTGGCCTCGGTGCCGCCCGACTCCTCGTAGCGGCGGGCCTGCTCGGACACCCAGCTGGTCGGGCTGACCTTGACGTCGGCGGGGTCGTACACGGTCATGCGCTTCCTCCATGGCGGGAGATCGTCACCGGTGATCCCACTCTAGGCACGTGGCGGCGGGCCGCTCAGTCCCCCATGCCGGGGGCACCCCAGACGGGGAACCAGCGGGACAGGTCGGACTCGATGCGCAGGTCGTTCTTGAGCAGCGCGGCCAGCTCCAACTCCCGGGCGTTGTCCCGCTTCTGCTCGCCCGGCAGCTTGCACACCGGGTAGAAGCTGCCGCGTTTGTAGAGGTAGACCAGCGCCAGGGAGGGGCCGGTCGGGGCCGCGAAGCCGACCAGGGAGCACAGCAGCTGCGGGCCGAACCCGTGCTCCTCCAGCGTGGAGTTGACCGCGTGCAGGTCGGTGACCAGCCCGGTGACGTCCTCGGGGTCGTGGCGGGAGAGCAGCCAGGTGTAGCCGTAGGAGTCCCGGCTGGACTCGGTGGACAGCAGGGTGTGCAGGTCCTGCTGGATCTCGGTGAACGCGCCGCCCTCGACGGCGGAGAAGCACACCGAGCCCGCCCCGGTCGGCCGCAGCTCGGTGGCGGCCTGCAGCGTGATGGCCGCGTCGGTGAGCCCGAACAGCTGGTCCAGGTCGGGCCGCACCGGCTTGCTGCGGCCGAGAAGTACGTCGAGCAGTCCCATCAGCGGCGGTCCAGTTCAGTGGTGATGCGGCTGAGCTGCTCCAGCCGCGTTTCCAGGGTGGGGTGGGTGGAGAGCAGCTTGGAGAAGCTGGCGCCGGCGCTGAGCGCCGGGGCGAAGTAGAAGGCGTTGAACGACTGGGAGGCGCGCAGGTCCTCGGTCGGGATCGCGGCGATCTGGCCGCTGACCTTGGTGAGCGCCGAGGCCAGCGCGGAGGGGCGGCCGGTGAGCAGCGCGGCGCTGCGGTCCGCCGACAGCTCGCGGTAGCGCGAGAGCATCCGGGTGAGCAGGAAGCTGATGGCGTACACCACGGCGCTGACCACCGGCACCAGGACGGCGATCATCGCGGTGTTGGCGTCCCGGCCGCCCCTGCGGAAGCCGCCCCACAGGCCGATGCGGGTGATGACGCCGGCGAGGATGCCGAGGAACGACGCGACGGTCATCACCGCGACGTCCTTGTGGGCGACGTGCGACAGCTCGTGCGCGATCACGCCTTCGAGCTCCTCCGGCTCCAGCCGGCGCATCAGGCCGGTGGTGGCGCACACGAGGGTGTTGTTCTTGTTGCGCCCGGTCGCGAACGCGTTGGGCACGTCGGTGTCGGCGATGGCGACCTTGGGCTTGGGCATGTCGGCCAGGGCGCAGATGCGGTCCACCACGCCGTGCAGCTCGGGCGCCTCCTCGGGAGTGACCTCCCGTGCGCCCATGCTGAACGCGGCGATGCGGTCGCTGAACCAGAACTGGGCGACGAACAGCAGCCCGGCGATGATGATGATCAACGGCCAGGAGCCGCGCAGCAGGGCGAGCAGCGCGCCCACGAAGACGACGTAGAGAAGTCCGATCAGGAACATGGTGACGACCATGCGGGTCGTCAGTCCCCGGTCGGGAGCGAAGCGGTTCCGGTTCAATGCGGCCCCTCCCGAGTCGTGCGGGGCACGGGTCGCGCGGCGGCGGCCCGGGTGTGCTCCGTTGGTTGGCTGTGCCTGTTGGCGGTTATGCGTGCTTCCTACCCAACGATGGAACGACCAGGACGGCCCGGGCGGTTCCGCTCAACGGGTGGTGTCCAGGGCGAGTTTTCCCACCGTACGCCTCGACCGCAGGTCCTGGTGGGCACGGGCCGCCTCGGCGAGCGGGTACACGCCGCCGACCTGCGGCTTCAGCCGGCCCTCCGCGGTCATGGCGAGCAGCTCCGCCAGCGGCTCGCGGTACATGCCGGGGCGGCCGAGGCAGTGCGCCAGCCAGAATCCGACCACCGCGCGGGAGCGGCCCATCAGCTGCGCGGGCTGCACCGGGGTGGCGGGCGTCCGGGACGCCATGCCGTAGGTGACCAGCCGGCCGAAGGGTGCGAGGGCGGCGAGCGAGGCGTCGAAGACCGGTCCGCCGGTCATCTCCAGCACGACGTCGACCTTGCGGCCGCCGTTCGCCTCGACCAGGCGCTCCTTGAGGTCCTCGGGCGCGGCGTCCACGGCGACGTCCGCGCCCAGCTCCTGCGCCAGGTCGCGCTTCTCCTTGGAGGAGGCGGTGGCGATCACCCGTCCGGCGCCGAACGCCCTGGCGAGCTGGACGGCGAGCGAGCCGGTGCCGCCCGCGGCCGCGTGCACCACGACGCTCTCGCCCTTGGCGAGCCGGGCGGAGGTGCGCAGCAGGTGCCAGGCGGTGACGCCCTGCACGACGAGGGCCAGCGCCTGCTCGTCGCCGACGCCGTCGGGCACCTCCTGGGCCAGCGCCTCCTGGACGGCGGCCCGCTCGGCGTAGCCGCCGCCGTCGGTGAGGGCGACCAGCCGCCGCCCGTCCGCGGCCCGCCCCGCGACCTCGGAGCCGGGAACCATCGGCAGGGTGGAGCGGGAGAGGTAGGAGTCCTCGACGGTGTGGGTGTCGGCGTAGTTCACGCCGGCCCTGCGCACGTCGACCAGCAGCTGCCCGGGCCCGGCCACCGGCTCGGGCAGCTCGGCGACGTGCAGCACCTCGGGGCCGCCGAACTCGGTGATCTGGATGGCGCGCACGGTGACTCCTCCGCGTGGACGGCACGGCCCTACCGGCCGGTAGGGCCTCCGTCCCGCACACTACCGACTGGTCGGTATGGAGTCACGCTCCCGTCCGGCACGCCCCTCAGGCGGCCGGGACCGGGACGGCCGGCGCCGGGCCGACGTAGCGCGCGGCCGGCCGGATGATCTTGCTGTCCTCGGCCTGCTCCAGGACGTTGGCGCTCCAGCCGACCACCCGGGCCGCGGCGAAGGTCGGGGTGAACATCTCCCGCGGCAGCCCGCACAGCTCCATCACCACGCCGGCGAAGAACTCCACGTTGATGTGGAGGTTGCGGCCCGGCTTGAGCTCGGCGAGCACCGCCTCGGCGCGCTCCTCGACCTCGACCGCGAAGTCGACCAGGTCGCCCCCGAACCCGCGGGCGATGCCCTTCAGCATCCGCGACCGCGGATCCTCCGTGGTGTAGACGGGGTGGCCGAAGCCCATGATCCGGTCGCCGGCCAGGATGTGCTCGCGCAGCCAGCCGTCGATCCGGTCGGGGGTGCCGATCGCGTCCAGGGTGTCGAGGGCGCGGCTGGGCGCGCCGCCGTGCAGCGGGCCCGAGAGCGCGCCCAGCGCGCCCACCAGGCACGCCGCGAGGTCGGCACCCGTCGAGGCGATCACCCGGGAGGTGAAGGTGGAGGCGTTGAAGCCGTGGTCCACGGTGGAGATCAGGTACTGCTCGACCGCCCTGGCCTTGTCCGCGTCCGGCTCCCGCCCGGTCAGCATGTACAGGTAGTTGGCCGCGTGGCCGAGGTCGTCACGGGGCTCGACCGGCTCCAGGCCCTGCCCGAGCCGGTACAGCGCGGTGATCAGGGTGGGCACCGCCGCGCAGGCCGCCAGCGCGTCGTCGCGCCGCCGCGCCGGGTCGAGGTCGTACAGCGGCCGGAATCCGGCCGAGGCGCCCAGCAGCGACAGCGCGGTGCGCAGCCCGGCGAGCGGCCCGGACGCCGCGCCGGCGCGGGCGACGGCCGGCAGGGCCGCCCGTACGCCGTCGGGCAGATGGCGCAGGGCCGCGGTCGCGGCGGCGAACGCCTCGCGCTCGGCGGCGTCCGGCAGCCGGCCGTGGACCATCAGGTGCCAGACGTCCTCGAAGGTGCGGGTCTCGGCCAGCTCGACGGCGGAGAACTCGCGGTAGTGGTAGAAGCCCTCGGCGCCCCTGACGTCGCCGAGGGTCGTCTCGGTGACGATCACGCCCTTCAGGCCGCGGGGTACCTCGACGGGGGCAGTGCGCTCGATGGTCGGCATGGTGTTCCTCCTTGACTGTTGACTTGACTGTCGATGATTGATTGAGTTGATGTCAATATTGATTTCAACGTTGATTAGTGGTTGATCGGCGTGGTCATCAGTCACCTTTCGGCACGCACCCCAGGCCCGCGGGGCCACTCGGGGAGGGCGCCGCGGACCCGGATACGGTGAGGCCCATGGCACAGGACGCGCAGGGCGCGGCAGACGCCGGGACCGGCGACGACGGCCGGATCGGCACCCGGGAGGCGGCCCGGCGGCTCGGGGTGAAGCCCGAGACCCTCTACGCCTATGTCAGCCGCGGCCTGCTCGGCAGCCGCCGGGCGCAGGGCGGCCGGGGCAGCACCTTCGACCCGGCCGAGGTCGCCGCGCTCGCCCGGCGCGGCCGGCCCGCGGCGCCCGCCGAGGCCCGGTCCGCGGACGACGCCGGGGTGGGCCGGGTGCGGACCGGGATCACCCTGATCACCGGGGACCGCTACTACTTCCGCGGGGTCGACGCGACCTCGCTGGCCGGGGCGTACTCCTTCGAGGAGGTCGCCGAGTGGCTGTGGACCGGCGTGCTGCGGCGCGGCGTCCGCTTCGAGGCCCCGCCGCAGCCGCTGGCCGCGGCCCGCAGGGCGGCGGCCGCGCTGCCGTCCGACTGCGGCCCCATGGATCGGCTGCGGGTCGCCGCGATCGCCGCCGCGGCGGCCGACCCGCTGCGCTTCGACCTCGCCCAGGAGGCCGTACTGGGCTCGGCCCGCAGCCTCATCCCGACGCTCGTGGACGCGCTGCCGCCGGCCGGGCAGGCGCACCGCGGCACCGCCCCGATCGCGCTGCGGCTGTGGTGGCGGCTGACCGCGCGGCCCGCGGACGACGCCTCGCTGCGGGTACTGGACACCGCGCTGGCCCTGCTGATCGACCACGACCTGGCCGCCTCCACGCTCGCGGCCCGGGTCGCTGCCTCGGCACGGGCCAACCCCTACGCCGTGGTCTCGGCGGGCCTCGGCGCCCTGGACAGCCCGCTGCACGGCCAGGCCAGCGGGGTGGCGCACCGGATGCTGGCCGAGGTGCTGGAGCGCGGGTCGGCGGCCCCCGTGGTCGCCGCGTACCTGCGG
>WRCZ01000308.1 GCA_009783685.1 Actinomycetes bacterium | reverse complement strand
GTCCTGCGCGAACAGGCACACCCGGCGCCCGTCGACGGTGGCGTGCCCGGTGACGACGCCGTCGCCCAGCGGCCGGTTCCGCTCCATGCCGAAGTCGTGGCTGCGGTGCCGGGCCATCGCGTCCAGCTCCACGAAGCTGCCCGGGTCCACGAGCGCCTCGATGCGCTCGCGGGCGGTCAGCTTGCCCTTCTCGTGCTGCTTGCGCACGCTCGGCGCGTCCTGCGCGGCGGCTCGCAACTGCTCGCGGCGGCGCTCCAGTTCGGCCAGGCGGGCCGCGGTGCCCGACCGTTCCTGCGGGGCCTGCGGGCCGGGCGGTTGCGGCGGGACCGCGGGGGGTGCTGCGGGTGTGTCCGGCACGGGCTGGTACCTCCCTGGTACGCGGGCGGCGGGAACGGGTGCGGGTCAGGGCGTGCGGACGGATGCGGCCGCGAGGGTGCCGTCCTCGTACAGGCCGCGGGCGGCGCGGCGCTGGACCTTGCCGCTGGTGGTCTTGGGCAGGCTGCCGCGCCGCACCAGCAGCACGTCGTCGGCCGCGAGGCGGTGGTTGTCCCACACGGCGTCGCGCACCAGCGCGCGCAGCCGGTCCGGTGCGATCGCGCGGGCCGTGCGCCCGTCCACCTCGACCACCACGACCAGACGCTCCGCGGAGCCGTCGTCGACGGAGAAGGCGGCGGCGCAGTTGGGGTGCAGACCGGGCGCGCTGCTCTCGGCGGACAGCTCGATGTCCTGCGGGTAGTAGTTGCGGCCGGTGCGCACGATGACGTCCTTGAGCCGGCCGTTGACGAACAGTTCGCCGTCGTGCAGGAAGCCGAGGTCGCCGGTCCGCAGGTAGGTGCGGCCGTCCTCGTGGCCGGCGGCAGGGCGGGCGCGGAACACCTCCTCGCTGAGCTCGGGCCGGCCGTGGTAGCCGCCGGCCACGCAGGGGCCGCTCACCCAGATCTCCCCGACGGTGTCCTCGCCGGCCGGTACCCCGGTGGCCGGGTCGACGATCCGCACCCGGGTGCCGCCCACCGGACGGCCGCATCCGACGAGCGGGCTGGCGCCGGGCGTTCCGGCGGGCCGGGGCACGACGCGCCCGTCGTGCCGGGCGTCGTCGGACAGCCACAGCACGGTGGGG
This sequence comes from Actinomycetes bacterium, assembly GCA_009783685.1. Lineage (GTDB taxonomy): Bacteria > Actinomycetota > Actinomycetes > Streptomycetales > Streptomycetaceae > Actinacidiphila. The sequence goes on along the minus strand of WRCZ01000308.1, from coordinate 6,577 downwards.
GGCTTGTCGCTGCGGTCGCCCGTCGCCTTCAGGGTGTTCTCGGCCAGGCCGAAGCCGGGGCACATCGCGCGCGCGTCGAAGCCGAGCGGGGCGAAGGCGGTGGTGAACGCCTCGATGGCGCGCCAGCGCACCGGCTCGGCCCCGTTGGCCGCCACCTGCCAGCAGGACAGGTCCAGTCCGGCGGGCACCGCGCCGGCCTCGGCGGCCTTCACGCACAGCTCGTACGCGAAGCTGGGCGCGGCGGCGTGGGTGCCGCGGAACCGCGAGATCGCCTCCAGCCAGCGCGCCGGGCGGCGGATGAACGCGTCGGGCGCCATCAGGTAGGCGGGGATCCCGGCGAGCAGCGGCAGCACCACGCCGAAGAGCATCCCCATGTCGTGGAAGAGCGGCAGCCAGGAGACGACGACGCCGTCGGGGCCGCACGGCCACGACTGCTGGGTCTCGACGGCGTTGTGCAGGAAGTTGGCGTGCGAGACGACGACGCCCTTGGGGTCGCCGGTGGAGCCGGAGGTGTACTGCAGCAGGGCCGGGGCGTGCTGCTCGGGCGGCGGGGGCAGCATCGCGGTGTCGATGCCCGAGGCCACCGGCAGCGTGTCGGTGGCGACGAGGTCAAGGCCGGCGAGTGCCGGGCCGTCACCGAAACGCTCCAGCAGGTCGGCCCGCACGGCGGCGGTGGTCAGCACGGTGCGGGTGCCGGCGTCCTCCGCGACGCGCCGCACCCGGGCCAGCGACCGGGCCCGGGTGGGCACCTGCACGGGCGCGGCCACCACGCCGGCGCGCATGCAGCCGAGCAGGGTCCGCACGAACTCCAGGCCCGAGGGGTAGAGCAGCAGCGCGGGGCGCCCGGCGAGCCCGAAGGCGACGAACGCGGCCGCGCGGGAGGCGGCCGCGTCCGCCAGATCCCCGTAGGTCAGGGGCGCTTCGGGCTGTTCGCCGTCGCGCAGGAAGACGTAGGCGGTGTCGTGGGGCTGCTTCTCGCCGCGCGCGGCGAGGGCGCCGGTGAGCGTGTGGACCCCGTGGGTCACGTGCTCGGTGAGCTCGGCGGTCATCGTTCGCACTCCTTGTCGAGCCGGGCGAGCCGCCCGCGGTAGAAGGTGAGGGGGCCGCCGGGGCCGGCCGCGGCGCCGTCGCCGAGGAGGCCCAGCGCGGTCACGGCGCCGACGACGATGCGGTGGTCGCCGCCGGGGTACTCGTCGGCGAGCTTGCACTCCAGGTAGCCGACGCCGTCGCGCAGGACGGGTGCGCCGGTGGCTCCGGTCAGGCAGGCCAGGCCGTCGAAGGACGGCAGTCCCTTCGCCGCGAAGTCCATGGCCACCGGGCCCTGTCCGGCGGCGAGGATGCTCACGGCGAACTGCCCGCAGGTGCGGATCGCGGTCAGCAGCCGGGAGTCGTGGCGCAGGCAGAACAGCACCAGGGCCGGGTCGAGGGAGACGGAGGTGAAGGAGTTCACCGTCGCCCCGATCCAGCCCTCGTCGGCGACGGCGGTGACGACGGTGACGCCGGTCGTGAAGTGGCCGCACACCCGGCGCATGGCGGCCGGGTCGGGGGCGAGGGCCTCGCCGCGGAAGGGCGGTGCGGGGCCGTCCCCGAGCGGCGCGCCGTCCCGTGGGCCCGGCCGGTCCGGGGCCGGGGCGAGGAGCGGCGGGAGCAGGGCCCGCACCCCCGGGTCACTCGTCATGGCCGAGGTCCTTGCCGCCGCCGCGCAGCCCGTAGGGGCGCACCAGGCGCTGGACCGAGGGCTGCGCCTCGCCGCGGACCCAGCGCAGGGTGCGCAGCCGGCCGCGCAGGCTCAGCACGTACTCCAGGTCGTCCGGGTCGCCGAAGCCGTAGATCGGCGGGACGATCCGGTCGTGCCGCAGCCGCCGCAGGATGCGGTCGGCGGCCTGCCGCGGGCCGGACTCGCCCTCAGCCACACCCCGGCACACCGCGAGCGTGAAGTCCAGCAGCTCGTTGTACTCGGGGACCGTGTGGTGGCAGGCGCCGAGCGCGGGGTCGGAGCGCAGCCCGGCCAGCGCCACCTCCGAGGCGCCCGCGGCCAGTTCCTTGGAACTGCGCTTGAGGGACAGGGCGTCGAACATCGTGCCCAGCAGCCAGACCCGCGACAGCGCGCTCCACAGCTCGAAGGAGCCGCTGGCCGCGAGCGCCGCGCCGACCAGGGCGTCGTGCCGGTCGGCCATGCCGTGCTGGAGCCGTTCCAGGTAGCGGAAGCGGCCCGCGGAGAAGTCGCCGTCGCGGGCGGCGGCCAGCACGTCCCCGGCCGCCACCAGGACCAGTTGGGCGGAGGCGTACAGGTCGCGGCCGAGCAGCGGGTCGCCGCCGAGCGCGGCATCGTCGAGCAGCAGCATCCGCTCGCCGGCGGTGCGCGAGGCCCGCCAGTGCGGCGCCTCGTCGCTCCAGGACGCCATCGGCTGGGCGCCGGCGAGCTGGGCGGCCATCGACGGGTGGCGCTCGGCGTGCCGCAGCACCTCCCGCCACAGCTGCTCGGTGCTCCGGCCGGCCGCCGCGGGGTGCCGGCCCGCGTCGAGGGACAGGGTGACGACGGCCGGCACGGTGGGCGGCGGGGTGCCGGCACCGTTGCGGAAGTGGCCGATCTGCAGCCAGCCGCCGTCGAAGACGTGGGTGAGGACGCCCTGCGACCAGGGGTGGGAGCCGGGGCGCGGCGGCGCGAGCCGCTCGTAGGGCTGCACGCCGACGGCGTGGAAGCCGTAGCTGCGGGTCGCCCGGACGGTCACCCGCTCCGCGCCGAGGGCGCGGGCGACCGCGGAGTCCGGGCCCTGGGTGTCGACGACCATGCCGGTGCGCAGTTCCTGGCCGGACTCCAGGGCGAGCCGGACGCAGCGGTCCTCGACGACGGCCTTGTCCACCCGGGCGCGTTGCCGCACCCGCACGCCGCGGCGCGCGGCGTTGGCCAGCAGCCACGCGTCCAGGTCGGGCCGGTGGAAGTGGCTCTCGCCGTGCTCTGACGGCACGTTGAACTGGAGGCTGTGCCCGGCCCGGTGCTCCTGGCCGGGCTGGTGGTGGGCGAAGCCCCAGGTGCGGTGGACGCCGGAGCTGTGCGAGACCTCGGCGCGCACCCGGCCCGCGTCGGCGAGCAGGGCGGCCTCCGGCAGCCCGAAGCGGGCGGCGATCAGGTCGTAGAGGAACGAGGTGCACGGCAGGGTCGCCTCGCCCCCGACGACGCGCGGCAGCTGGTCCTCACCGAGCAGCTGCACCGCCAGGCCGCCTCGGGCGAGCGCGGCGGCCAGCAGGGTGCCGGTGATTCCGGTGCCGAGGATCGTCACGTCCGCGTCGTTCGCCGCGCGGTCGCCGTGGTTGTCGGGTTCGCTGGTCATCTTCCCCATCACCTGCTCGGATCGGGCACGGTTCGGTGTGCCGGTCGGGTGCTGCCGCGCGTGCGGCCGCGGTGGCCGCGGGCCGCACGCGCCGCTGCCGGTCAGCCGCTGCCGGTCAGCCGCGGCCGGGCACGTGCTCGCGGGCGAACGAGCTCATCGCGCCCGTGATCGTGCCGGCGATGTGCGCGGGCGCCTTCGTCCTGGCCCAGGCCGCGGTACGGGCCATGCGCGGCGGCGTGGCGTGGAAGAAGTGGTTCTCCGGGCGGGCCAGTTGCAGCGGCGGCGGCAGGAAGTCGGCCTCGCCGAGCAGGTCGAAGATGCGCAGGGACGCCTCGCGCGGCTCCAGCGTGCCGTCCTCGACCTGGTCGCTGATGGACGTCGACGCGCGCAGCAGCTCGTTGGTGGCGTCGTGCGTGGGGAACGGGGAGCCGAGGTACTTGGCGTTCTCCAGCTCCAGCAGCGGCTGCACGTCGCCGAAGCGCCGCAGCCGGTCGTAGGCGGTCTGGAGGCCGAAGGTGCCGAGCACGGTGGAGATCGCCCAGACCCGGAAGACCGCGTTCCACAGGTCGTAGTCGCGGAAGGCGGTGAAGGAGCTGTGCACCAGGTCGTCGTTGGCGTCCAGCAGGCGCTGCTCCAACTGCTCGACCAGCGCGAAGCGTTCGCGGGAGAAGTCGTCGTCGCGGACGGCGTCGAGCAGCCGGTGCGCGAGGACGTTGACGACCTCCAGGGTGTTGGTCATGCCGCGCGAGTACAGGGCGTCGATGAAGCCGGCGGCGTGCGCGGTGACGCAGTAGCGGTCCCCGACCGTGCCGGTCGCCGAGTACTGCAGCCGGCCCGTGGACACCCACTCGCGCACCGGGCGGGCGTCGCGGAACTGCGGGGCGATGTCCGGGAAGCGGCGCAGGAAGTCGTCGAACTCCTGCTGCGGCGGGCCGTCCGGGCGCGGGTGGCGCCGCGGGTCCAGCGTCAGGCCCACGCTGACCAGCGGGTTGGTGCCGTCCTTGGTGTTGTCGAAGGGGATCACCCACAGCCAGCCGCCGTCGAAGACGTGGTGCAGGGTGCCCTGGTGCCAGGGGCTGGGGTTGCCGTAGGCCTCCGGGGTGCGCATCACCTTGTCGTAGGGGGTGACGTTCACCATGTGCGTGAACAGCGAGCGGGAGTGGTGGCGGAAGCGCGTGGGGGTCTCGCGCAGCCCGAAGCGCTCGGCGACCGGGGACCGGTGGCCGCTGGCGTCCACGACGTAGCGGGCGAGGAACTTCTCGCCGCCGGCGGCGTTCAGGGTGACCCCCGAGCCGTCGATGTCGATCTCCTCGATGCGGGTGTTCTGCCGGACGACCGCGCCGTAGCGGGCGGCGGTGTACGTCATGTAGGCGTCGATGTCCTGGCGGAAGAAGTGGTTCTCGGTGTGCAGCATCTTCGGGATGACGAACTGGTTGACCTCGTCGGGCCGTTGGGCCTGGCCCTCGCGCTGGTAGACGAAGCCGAAGTTGCGCTTGACGCCGCAGGCGCCGGTGACGTTCTTGCGCACCGAGTCGAAGCTGGACAGGTGCGCGATCTCGGGCACGCCGTAGCGGGCGGCGACCACCTTCAGCAGGACGGAGGTGTAGGGGATGGTGGACTCGCCGATGGCGAACCGCGGGTGGCTGCCGGCGTCCAGCAGCAGCACCTTGGCCCCGTTGCGCGCGAGTACCGACGCCAGGATCGAGCCGGCGATGCCGGCCCCCAGGATGGCGACGTCATGGCGTTCGGTCATCTGATGCCTCTCTCGTCCTTGTGCTGCCGGTGTGTGTGCCGCCGGTCGGTGGTGGTGCGGGTCGGTGGTGGTGCGGGTGCGTCGCGATGCGGGTGCGTCGCGGTGCGGGTCCGTCGCGGTGCGGGTCCGTCGCGGTGCGGCTCAGGTCCCCTGCGGCGCCGGGTGCTGCCGGGCCACCTCCTCGGCGAGCAGCCGCCCCCAGCCGACGGCCGGGACCTCGAAGAAGGGCCGCGGCTCCAGCCGCAGGGCCAGTTCCCTGCGGTAGCGGGTGATGAGCTGGCTGACCCCGAGGGAGTCCAGGCCCATGTCGAGCAGGTCGATGTCGTCGGTGATCTCCTCGCGCGGCACGCCGAGTTGGCCGGCGAGCGCGTCGCGCACGTAGGCGTCGAGCAGGTCCTCGCGCCGTTCGGCGGGGGCGGCGAGCACGCCGGCCAGCAGGTCGGAGGGCGCGGCGCCGTCCTCGCCCGGCGCGGCCGCCTCGATGCCGGCCAGCAGCGGGCGGGCGCGGCGCGACTCCAGCAGGGGCTTGAGGGTGTGCCAGTCGGCACCGGAGACCACCGCGTGGGCGGTGTCGCCGGCCAGCAGGCCGCCGAGCTGGTCCAGGCCGGTGCGGGCGTCGAGCGCGCGCAGGCCGAGGGCTTCCAGCCGGGCCAGCAGGTCGTCGCCGCCGAGGCCGCTGGCGACGTTCCACGGGCCCCAACTGACGCTCAGCGCGGGACGGCCGGTGGCGCGGCGGTGGGCGGCCAGGCCGTCCAGGAAGCGGTTGGCGGCGGCGTAGGCGGCCAGGTGCGCCGAGCCCCACACCGAGGCGATGGACGACATCAGGACCAGGAAGTCCGGTTCCGCGCCGGCCAGCAGCCGGTGCAGCGTCCAGGCGCCCTCGACCTTCGGCCGCAGGACGGCGTGCAGTTCGGCGGGTTCGGCCTCGTCGATGTTCTGCGCCCCGGCGAGCCCGGCGGCGTGCACCACGCCCCGCACGGGCCGGCCGGCGGCGGCCGCTGTCGCGAACACCTCGCGCATCGCGGCCTCGTCGGTGACGTCGGCGCGGGCGACGGTGACCTGCACGCCGCGGCCCTCCAGGTCGCGGACGGCCCGCACGCGGGCGGCGGTCGCGCCGGACAGCCCCCCGGCGCCGTCCGGTTCGGCGGCATCCGGGTCTGCGGCGGGGTCCGTGGCGGCCACCGCGTCCCATTGCTCGCGCGGCGGCAGCCCGGAGCGCCCGGTGAGGACGACATGGCGGGCCCCGCGGTCGGCGAGCCAGCCGGCCAGGGTCAGGCCCAGGCCGCCGAGGCCCCCGGTGACCAGGTAGGAGGCGTCGGCGCGCATCACGGGCGGCTCGTCGGGTGCGGCGGGCTCGGGGACGAGCCGTGGCACCAGGCGTTCGCCGGCCCGCAGCGCGACCTCGTCCTCCTCGCCGGGCCGCAGCAACTCGTCGGCGAGGGCGCCGGTTTCGCCGTCGTCCGGGTCGAGGTCGACGCTCCCGCCCCACAGC
>WRCZ01000307.1 GCA_009783685.1 Actinomycetes bacterium | reverse complement strand
TGGACGCCCCGTCGCGGAGCCCCCGCGGGCAGCGATCGGGAGGCGGTGCCGGGACGCCCCGTCGCGGAGCCCCCGCGGGCAGCGATCGGGAGGCGGTGCGGGCCGCGTTCAGACGGTGGGGGCCTCGGCGGCCGGTGTCTCTGCGGCGGGCTCGGCCATCGCCGGGACGGCGGCCTGGGCGGGCTGCGCGCCGCCTTCGGCGGACGGCTGCGGACCGCCGGCCGCGGTCGTGGCGCTCCCCCCGGCCGGCTGGACGGCCACCTCGGCGGCCGCGGCGGCCGTCTCCTTGGAGTAGGCCCGCAGATAGCCGACGACGGTGTTGCCGACGGCGACCAGCGGCACCGCGACCACCGCGCCGCCGATCCCGCCGATCATCGAGCCGGCCGCCACCGACAGCACCACGGCCAGCGGGTGGACCCGCACGGCCCGGCCGAGGATGAACGGCTGCAGGATGTGGCCCTCGATCTGCTGCACGGCCAGCACCACGGCGAGCACCAGCACCGCGCTGAACGGGCCCTCGGTCACCAGCGCCACGACGACCGCGATCGCGCCGGAGGCGACCGCGCCGACCAGCGGGACGAACGACGACAGGAAGATGACCACGGCCAGCGGCACCGCCATCGGCACGCCGAGGAAGAAGATCCCGATGCCGATGCAGATCGCGTCGATCAGCGCCACGATGACCGTGCCGCGCACGTAGTGCGTCAGCGTCGTCCAGGCACGCGGGCCGGCCCCGGCCAGCCCGTCGCGGGCGGCCTCCGGGAACAGCTTCAGCACCCATTTCCAGATGTTGGCGCCGTCGTAGAGCAGGAAGATGGTGCTGAACATCGCCAGCAGCATGCCGGTGAGCAGGTCGACGATGAACGTGACGCCCTGCAGGCCGGCGTCGGTGAGCTGCGTGGTGTTGTGCTTCAGCGCGTTGCTCAGGTTGTTCGCGACCTGGTTGATCTGGTCGTCGGTGACGTGGAAGGGGCTGTTGAGCAGCCACTTCTTGCCCTCGGAGATACCGTCCTGAAGGCTGTTGGACAGGCTGTCGACGTTGTCCATCACCTGCCAGACGACGAACCAGCCGACCAGCCCGATGACGATGAAGCCGCCTATGCAGACCATCGCGGTGGCCAGCCCGCGCGGCACCCCCATCCGCTTGAGCCGGGCGACGAACGGCTGGAGCAGCGCGGTGATGAGCAGTGCGGCGGCGAACGCCAGCACGACCAGCTGTATCGAGTTGATGACCCGCATCAGCACCCAGACGGTGCCGGCGAGGATCAGCAGCCGCCAGCCGATCTCGGCGGCGACCCGCATGCTCCACGGCACGACCGCGGCCGGGCTGCTCTGTTCCGGAACCCGCTGGGCGGGCACGGTGCGCGTCAGGGTCGCGGTGGCGGCCGGTGCCGCCGGCCGCGCGGGCTCCTGCTCCGGCGCGGCGGGGGCGGGACGTGCCACCGGCTCCGCGGTGGCGGAGCCGGTGTCGGTCCCTGCTGCCGCCCCGGGCGGCCCGGGGTCGGTGATGCCCTGTTCGGCCGCGTCGCGGGCGCTGACGACCGCCTGCCGCTCCTCGATGCGCCCGGCGAGGTTGGCCAGCCCTGAGGCCAGCGCGACGCTCCAGTGGCGCTTCTCCGGCATGCTGCTCTCCCCTGACCCCTTCGGCCGCCTGTGACACGGCTGTGTCACCGCACTGCTGTGGGAGACGACGTTACCCGGAATCCAGGTTGCTCAGGCCGCAGGACGGCGTGACATCCCGTACGGGGAGAGCAGGGCGCGGGCGGCCTAGTAGTAGTTGTGCGCCTGCCAGAACTGCCAGGCGCCGCAGGGGCTGCCGTAGCGGCTGTTCATGTAGTTGAGGCCCCACTTTATCTGCGTGGCCGGATTGGTCCGCCAGTCGGAGGCGACCGAGGCCATCTTGGTGCCGGGGTTGGCCTGCACCAGGCCGTAGGCGCCGGAGGACGGGTTGACGGCGGTGTACCGCCAGCCGCTCTCACGGGTCACGATGTTGGAGAAGCAGGCGAACTGGTTCGACCCGACGATCTGCTGGGCCATGGCCTGGACTTCGGCGATCGTGTACGAGGCCTGGGTCGGGAAGCTGGCCCGCGCGTCGCCGCGGCTGGCCGCGGCTTCCGTCCGCGCCTTGGCCGCGGCCGCTTCGTCGGCGGCCTTCTTCTTGGCTGCGGCGTCCTGGGCGGCCTGCTTGCGAGCGGCCTGCTCGGCGCTCTGGCGCGCTGCCGTGTCAGCGGCGTCCGACTGAGCCTGAATCTGCTCGGTCAGCGAAGCCTGCTGAACCTGCTGCCCCTCGGGGATGTCCGCGAGGAGGGTCGTCGTGCCTGCCGCTTCCACGGGCTCGGTGGAGCCGCCCTTGTCAGCGCCCGACGCGACGCCGACGACGGCGCCCACAGTGGTGACTGCCGTGGCCGAAGCCACCGCCAGTCCCCGGACCGAGATCCGGCTCACACGGTTTCCTTCCGGAGTCGCCCGCTTGGTGACCGCACGGACGCAATCGTGCCCCTGGCTCGGTCCCCCTGTCCGGTCCGCCGTACGGGCCGGTCGGTCACGGGGGCGCTGGCCCGGTGCGAAGTCCCTGGCGGGTTCCGCGCGTTGCTCGGGCGGCTCATGGCGGTCGCTGTGCTGTTGTGTGGTGCTGGTCCTGAACCCGGAGGCGCAGGGGTGCCAATGAGCGGGGCCTGACAGCCGTACACCCTGCCGCACCGGGACGCGTCGCGGCAATTTCCAGTTGAGTGGCAAAGCTCACACGCTGCGGACGGCGGTAATTACCTGCATGGAGGGCGGCCAAACGCTAGGCTGCTGCGCCCTCTTCCGGGGGCGCAGCAGCCTCAACTCGTATGATTTACCGCCGAATCGGACGCGGCGGTCCGCCCGTCACCCGACGCCGTCCTCCAGCATCTCCGTCACGAGAGCAGCGATCGGCGACCTTTCGGAACGCGTGAGCGTCACATGGGCGAACAGCGGATGGCCCTTCAGCTTCTCGACCACCGCGACCACGCCGTCGTACCGACCCACCCGCAGGTTGTCGCGCTGCGCCACGTCGTGGGTGAGCACCACGCGCGAGCCGGCGCCGATCCGGGACAGCACGGTCAGCAGCACGTTGCGCTCCAGCGACTGCGCCTCGTCGACGATCACGAACGCGTCGTGCAGCGAGCGGCCCCTGATGTGGGTGAGCGGCAGGACCTCCAGCATGCCGCGGGCCACGACCTCCTCGACGACCTCCTTGGTGGTCACCGCCGACAGCGTGTCGAAGACGGCCTGGGCCCACGGGCTCATCTTCTCCGCCTCGGTGCCGGGCAGATAGCCCAGCTCCTGGCCGCCGACCGCGTACAGCGGCCGGAAGACCATCACCTTGCGGTGCTGGCGGCGCTCCAGGACCGCCTCCAGGCCCGCGCACAGCGCCAGCGCCGACTTGCCGGTGCCGGCCCGGCCGCCCATCGACACGATGCCGACGTCGGGGTCCAGCAACAGGTCCAGCGCGATGCGCTGTTCGGCGCTGCGGCCGTGGATGCCGAACGCCTCGCGGTCGCCGCGCACCAGCCTGACCCGGCCGTCCGCGGTCACCCGGCCCAGCGCCTTGCCGCGCTCGGACTGCAGCACCAGGCCGGTGTGCACCGGCAGCCCGACCGCCTCGGCCAGCTCCACGGTCTCCTGGGCGAACAGCGCGTCCACGTCGTCCGCCGGGATGTGCAGTTCCTCCATCCCCGTCCAGCCGGACGTGATGGCCAGTTCGGCCCGGTACTCCTCGGCCAGCAGGCCGACCGAGGACGCCTTCACCCGCAGCGGCAGGTCCTTGGACACGACCGTGACGTCGTAGCCCTCGGCCTGGAGGTTGCGGGCGACCGCGAGGATGCGCGAGTCGTTGTCGCCGAGCCGGAAGCCCGCGGGCAGCACCCCGGGGTCCGAGTGGTTGAGTTCGACACGCAGGGTGCCGCCGATGTCCCCGATGGGGATCGGCGCGTCGAGCCTGCCGTAGCGGATCCGGAACTCGTCGAGCAGCCGCAGCGCCTGGCGGGCGAAGTAGCCGAGTTCCGGGTGGTGGCGCTTGGCCTCCAACTCCGTCACCACGACGACGGGGAGCACCACCTCGTGCTCGTCGAACCTGGCGAAGGCGTTGGGGTCGGCGAGCAGCACGCTGGTGTCGAGTACGTACGTGCGCCGGTCGTGATCACGGCGGTTCTTGCTGGTCACCACGTGTGGACGAACCCCCTCGGGAGAGGTGAGTCTGCGGTCCGGCAGCCAAGGTCCGGATGCCGGTCTGCCTGTGGTATGCCCGGGAAAACGCGTACCCATGCGAATGCATATGACAGTCATCCGACGGTCATCGACCGGTCACTGACCGCTCACCGGCTTTTCGGTGTCCGCAGCGGAACCGGAAACGCCACTGGCGGGGCGGTTTCCGGCCGCCCCGGCGCCCCTGGAACCCGGCTACGATCCGTAGCGCCGGTGGCGTGCCGCGTAGTCGCGCAGCGCCCGCAGGAAGTCCACCTTGCGGAACGCCGGCCAGAAGACCTCGCAGAAGTAGTACTCGGAGTGCGCGCTCTGCCACAGCATGAATCCGGACAGCCGCTGCTCGCCCGAGGTGCGGATCACCAGGTCCGGGTCGGGCTGGCCGCGGGTGTACAGGTGCTCGGCGATGTGCTCGACGTCCAGGATCTCGGCCAGGTCCTCGATGGAGGTGCCGCGCCCGGCGTGCTCGTGCAGCAGCGAGCGGACGGCGTCCGCGATCTCCTGCCGCCCGCCGTAGCCCACCGCCACGTTGACCAGCAGCCCGGTGGCGCCGTCGGTGGCCTGCTCGGCCTCCTTCAGCACGTGCTGGGTGTGCGACGGCAGCAGGTCCATGGTGCCGACGTGGTGCACCCGCCAGCGGCCGGCCGCCGCCAGGTCGGTCACCGCGTCCTCGATGATCCCCAGCAGCGGGACCAGCTCGTCCGCGGGCCGGTCCAGGTTGTCGGTCGACAGCAGCCACAGGGTGACCACCTCGACGCCGGTCTCCTCGCACCACCCGAGCATCTCGGCGATCTTGTCCGCGCCGGCCCGGTGGCCCTGCTCGGTGGTGCCGCCGGCGGCCTTGGCCCAGCGCCGGTTGCCGTCCAGGATCACGCCGACGTGCTTGGGGGCCTGCGACACATCGAGCCGGCGCTCCACCCTCCGGGAGTACAGCCCGTACACCAGGTCGCGCAGATTCATCGCGTACCAGCCCCTCCTGCGCATCGACGCCCGGCGGTAACACTACTGCGCTGACGCCCCGGCGGACGAACCGGGGCCGCCGGCCCCCGGCGGGGTAGTAAGCGGTTCAACCTCCCGTGATAAGGAAGAGAACGTGAACATCCGCACCCTTTACCGCGCCTCCGACGAGCGCTACGACTCGATGGAGTACCGCCGCACCGGCCGCAGCGGCCTCAAGCTTCCCGCCATCTCCCTGGGCCTCTGGCACAACTTCGGTGACGACCGCACGCTGGACTCCCAGCGCGCGATCCTGCGCCGCGCCTTCGACCTGGGGATCACCCACTTCGACCTGGCCAACAACTACGGCCCGCCGTACGGCGCGGCCGAGGCCAACTTCGGCACCCTGTTCGCCCAGGACTTCCGCCCCTACCGCGACGAGCTGGTCATCTCCACCAAGGCCGGCTACGACATGTGGCCCGGCCCGTACGGGGAATGGGGCTCGCGCAAGTACCTGCTGGCCTCGCTCGACCAGTCGCTGGACCGGATGGGCCTGGACTACGTCGACATCTTCTACTCGCACCGCTTCGACCCCGAGACGCCGCTCGAGGAGACCATGGGCGCGCTGGCGTCCGCGGTCCGGCAGGGCAAGGCGCTGTACGTGGGCATCTCCTCGTACGGCCCCGAGCGCACCCGCGAGGCGGCCCGCCTGCTGCGCGAGATGGGGGTGCCGGCGCTGATCCACCAGCCGTCCTACTCCATGATCAACCGCTGGATCGAGGACGACGGCCTGCTGGACGTCCTGGAGGAGGAGGGCATGGGCTGCATCGGCTTCGTGCCGCTCGCCCAGGGCCTGCTGACCGACCGCTACCTCGGCGGGATCCCCGAGGGCTCGCGCGCCGCGCAGGGCAAGTCGCTGGACCCGTCGCTGGTCAACGAGCAGACCGTGGCCCGGCTGCGGGCGCTCAACGACGTCGCCTCCGGCCGCGGCCAGTCGCTGGCGCAGCTGGCGCTCAGCTGGGTGCTGCGGGACCAGCGGGTGACGTCGGCGCTGATCGGCGCGTCCTCGGTGGCGCAGCTCGAGGCCAACGTGGCCGCGGTGGGGGCGGCGCCGCTCACCGCCGAGGAGCTCGCCGAGATCGACCGGCACGCGGTCGAGCCGGAGGGCGTCAACCTCTGGTCCGTCAGCAGCGACGCCTGACCCTTTCCCGCCCTGAGCGGGACCCCGCGGGGAGCCGTGGCCGCCGGCCGCGGCTCCCCGCGGATCTCTTGCGGCGGTGCTTCCCCGCCGTGGCGCCGCTAGGCCAGCAGGAGGCCGGCGAAGGCGCCCGCGAGGATGAACGGGCCGAAGGGGATGGGGGTCTTGCGGTCCGCGCGGCGCGTCACGATCAGCGCGAGGCCAAGAACGGCGCCGAGGCCGAACCCGAGCATGGTGCCGACGAAGACCGTCCCCCAGCCGTACCAGCCGAGCGCCAGGCCCACGGTGGGCGCCAGCTTGACGTCCCCGAAGCCCATCCCGGACGGGTTGACGAAGAACAGCACGAAGTAGAGCGCCCCCAGCACCGCCGCGGCGATCAACGCCCGGGTCCACGAGCCGTCGTGCGACGGGAGCAGGGCCGCGCCGCCCAGCAGCGCCGCCGTGCCGCCGAGCGCCGGCAGCGTGAGGACGTCCGGCAGCCGGAACACCGTCAGGTCCACCCGGGCCAGCACGACGCCGACCGGCACCAGGAGCAGCCAGACCGCGAGTTCGGGATGCGCCCCGACCGTCGCGGCCAGCGCCGCGCAGGCGACCGCCGAGGCCGCCACCAGCCCGTAGCCGGGACCGTAGGGACGGCCCTGCGCGCACTGCGGGCACCGCGCAGGGCCCAGCCAGCCGCGTATCGGATGCCCTTCGGGGCACTGCGACGCCCACGGCTGCTCCGCGTCGACCGCGAGCCGGTACACCGCACGCGGCAGCAGCAGCCCCGCGGCTATTCCCCAGGCGGCCGCGCCCACGATCAGATAGACATGCACCGGGCGACCGTACAGGAGCCGTTCGGGAGGCTGTATGCGCCGGCGCTGGCAGGACGGCGAGGGAACGTTGCGGACACCGGCCGCGGAGGTGCCGCTGCGGATCGCCGCGTCCTACCGGGCACGCACCCGCGGCCTGCTCGGCCGCGACGGCATCCGGGGCGCGATGCTGCTCACCCCCGCATCGAGCATCCACACCACGCGAATGCGCTTCGCCATCGACGTCGCCTACCTGGACCGGCGCCTGCGCGTCCTCGCCGTGCGCACCATGCCACCGGGCCGCATCGGCCTCCCCCGCCTGCGCGCCCGCCACATCCTGGAGGCCGAAGCCGGCGCGATGTCCACATGGGGTGTGGTGCGGGGCGCGGTGCTGGAGGTGATCGGTGCGGGTAGCTCGTCGGGTGAACGGATCGGCTGAACGTGATCGGTGCGGGTAGCTCGAAAAGTGAACGTCCTGGCCTTTTTTGCCGGCCTCTCGCCTCCGGGCCCTTAGACCCGGTGTCTGCCGGTCGATCGTGCTCGC
>WRCZ01000306.1 GCA_009783685.1 Actinomycetes bacterium | reverse complement strand
GCGCCGCGCCCGCCCAACTCGCCGCCTACCAGCAGCGGATCGCGGCGCTGCCCGACGTGGTGCGCGTGGACGGGCCGGTCACCGCCTCCGGCACCCGCGCCGCCTACCTCACGGTGCTGCCCAAGGGCGAAGCGGTCGACTCCGGCACCCAGGGGCTGGTCCGGCAGATCCGGGACGTCCCCGCGGACTTCACCGCCTCGGTCACCGGCCAGGCCGCGGTCCTCGTCGACACCAAGGACGCGATCGCCGCCAAACTCCCCTACGCGGCAGGCATCATCGCCGTGGTCACGCTGCTGCTGGTCTTCCTGCTCACCGGAAGCGTCGTGATCCCGTTGCAGGCGGTGCTGCTCAACGCCCTGAGTCTGACCGCGATGTTCGGCTCGGTGGTCTGGGTCTTCCAGGACGGCCACCTCTCCGGCCTGCTGGGCTTCACCTCCACCGGCAGTATCGAGACGACCCTGCCGGTGCTGATGTTCTGCGTCGCCTTCGGACTGTCCATGGACTACGGGGTGTTCCTGCTCTCGCGGATCAAGGAGGAGTACGACAGGACCGGCGACCACCGCTCGTCGATCGTCTTCGGGCTGCAGAGGACCGGCGGACTGATCACCGCCGCCGCGGTCATCCTCGCCGTGGTCATGGTCGCCATCGGCACCTCCCGCGTGGCGAACACCAAGATGCTCGGGCTGGGCATCGCCCTGGCCGTGCTGATGGACGCGATGGTGGTCCGCACGCTGCTGGTCCCGGCCGTGATGCGGCTGACCGGGCGGGCCACCTGGTGGGCGCCACCGGTCCTGCGCCGCTTCCATGCACGGTTCGGCATATCCGAGGGCGAGGGTGCAGCAGCCACCGTGCCGGCAGGCGGAGCGGGGGACCCGCGCCCCGGGGAGCGCCGCGATCCCGAGCCCGCGGCCAAGGGCTGACATCCGCTCAGTCCCCGTCCCGGCGGCCGCGGTTACCCGGTCGCCGGGCACTCCAGGCCCGCACCGTGTCGGCGTACCAGTACGGCTTGCCGCTCTGCACCAGATCCGGATCGGGAAGGTGACCGTGCTTCCGGTACGAGCGCACGGTCTCGACCTGGACGCGGATGTGCGCCGCAATATCCGCGTATGACCACAGTGTCCGATCGGCCATGTTGTGCCTCCGTTCGGCGGGGGTTGTCGGTCAGTACCCTCGCCTGGCCGGCGGCGACCGGAGGTGTCCGCACGGGGCTGTTGATCGTCTGTGACGTGGAACCCGCGTAACGGTGACAAAAGTGGCGAAGGGGTAACGTCGGCGCCCTGGCCGAACCGGCCCCCGCGCCCCGGCGGCACCGCGGTCAAATGGCTCTCGGTGCACACCGGTTGAAGCGCTTCACCTCAAGCACCCGATGCACTGTCCTGGTACATCAGCCGTCCTCGACGAGGAAGGAGGATCAGTTCGATCTCTTTCGTCGAAGCGCGTCGCTGGGTAGATTGAGTCGCGTCTGCTTCCTGTCCAGCGTCGGATGGAGCCCGCCATGGCCACCCTTGCCGAGGTCGCCCGGCACGCCGGTGTCTCCGCCAGCACCGTGTCGTACGTCCTCAGCGGCAAGCGGTCGATCTCCGAGGAGACCCGCCTTCGGGTGGAGAGCAGTATCCGGGAACTGGGCTACCACCCCAACGCGGGCGCCCGGGCGCTCGCCAGCAGCCGCTCCCACATCATCGCGCTCATGGTGCCGTTGCGCACCGACATGTACGTGCCGGTGATGATGGAGATCGCCATCGCGGTGGCCACCGCGGCACGCGGCTTCGGCCACGACGTGCTGCTGCTCACCGGCGAGGAGGGGCCGGAGGCGGTCCGCCGGGTGGCCGCCAGCGGGCTCGCCGACGCCATGATCGTGATGGACGTGGAGCTGGAGGACGAGCGGGTACCGCTGCTGCGGGAGTCGGCGCGGCCGTCCGTGCTGATCGGCCTGCCCGCCGATCCGGCCGGACTGACCTGCGTGGACCTGGACTTCGGTGCGACCGGGGCGCTGTGCGCGGACCATCTGGCGCAGCTCGGGCACCGGGACGTCGCGGTGGTCGGCGAGGCGGCCGCGGTCTACCAGCGGCACACCGGCTTCGCCGAGCGCACCCTCGACGGTCTGCGCACGCGGGCCAAGGAGCACGGGATGCGGGTCATCCACCGTCCCTGCGAGGGGAGTTACGAGTCGACGGCGGGGGTGCTGGCGCGGATCTTCGAGGAGCGGCCGGACACCAGCGCCCTGGTGGTGCAGAACGAGGCGGCCGTCGGCCCGATGCTCGCGCTGCTCCGGCAGCAGGGGCGGGCGGTCCCCGAGGACGTGTCGGTCGTCGCGATCTGCCCGGAGCAGGTGGCACTGCAGGCGTCCGTGCAGCTGACCTCGGTGGCCCTGCCCGCCCAGGAGATGGGCCGGCAGGCCGTCGAGCTGGTGATGGCCAAGATCGAGGGCCGGGAGGCCGCGCCGGTCACGCTGCTGCCGCCGCAGCTGACCGTCCGCGCCAGCACCGGCCCCGCCCCCTCGGCGGCCTGACGCCCGGCAGCGCCCCGCCCCGGCCGTCGGCCCACCGGCACCCACCGCAACTCCCGTCCACGGGACGGGATAAGCCCGGTCACGCCTCCTTGCCGGCGACCACGGTGAGCAGATGGGCGGCCGCCTCGGTCATCGCGTCGCGGGCCGGCCGCAGGTAGCGGCGGGGGTCGACGACCGCGGCGTCGGCGGCCAGGTGCTCCCGCACCGCGCCGGTGAAGGCGATGTTGAGCGCTGTGCCGATGTTGACCTTGACCATGCCGGCGCCGACCGCGCGGCGCAGCACCTCGTCGGGGACGCCCGACGAGCCGTGCAGGACCAGCGGGACCGGGACGGCGTCGCGCAGCCGGCCGATCAGCTCCAGGTCGAGGCTGGCGGTGCGCTCGGTCATCGCGTGGGAGCTGCCGACCGCGACCGCGAGGGCGTCCACGCCCGTCGCGGCGGTGAAGGCCGCGGCCTCGGCGGGGTCGGTGCGCACGCCCGGCGCGTGGGCGCCGTCCTTCCCGCCGACCTCGCCGAGTTCGGCCTCCACCCACACCCCCTGGCCGTGGGCCCAGGAGGTGATCCGTGCGGTGGCCGCGACGTTGTCCTCGTAGGAGAGCTTCGAGGCGTCGAACATCACCGAGGACACGCCGGCGGCGACACCGGCCCGCAGCAGCTCCTCGTCCTCGACGTGGTCCAGGTGCAGCGAGACCGGCACCGAGGCGCAGCGGGCGACAGCCGCGGCGGCGGCGACCACCGGCTCGACCCGGCCGCCGTGGAACTTCACCGCGTTCTCGCTGATCTGCAGCACCACCGGAAGGCCGGTGCGCTCGGCGGCGGCGGTGATGGCCTCGGCGTGTTCGAGGGTGATGACGTTGAACGCGGCGACGCCCTGGCCCGACAGGCGGGCGGCGGCGACGAGTTCGGCGGTGGCGACGGAAGGCATGGACGGTCCTCGGGTCGGACGGAAGACGGCAGGCAGGGAGGCAGGGAGGCAGGCACGCGGGCACGCAGGCAGGCCGGCAGACGGGGCGGGCGGGCTGCGCGCCGCACGCGCCTGTGGGGAGGCCGCGCGCGGAAGCACCGGATTGCGGGCCGGGCGTGCGGCGGCCCGCAACGCCCTGGAGGCCGGGGCCCCCGGGGCGAGCGGGCCGCCGCGACGGGCGGGGAACCCTCAGGCGAGGATGACCGAACGGGTCAGGTTGCGCGGCCGGTCGGGGTCGTACCCCTTCGCCTCGGCGATCGCCACCGCGAGCCGCTGCGCGCGGATGAGGTCGGCCAGCGGATCGGCGTCCGGACGGCTCTCCAGCCGTCCGCCCACACCGGCGACGTTGTCGGCCAGGCCCTCCGGCAGCGGTCCGAAGGACCACACCGCGCGGCCCGGACCGGTGATGCTGATCGGGCCGTGCCGGTACTCCATCGCCGGGTAGGACTCGGTCCAGGCGCCCGCCGCCTCGCGCATCTTCAGGGCGGCCTCCTGCGCCAGGCCGTAGGTCCAGCCGGTGCCGAGGAAGGTGAACTGCTCGGCGGCGGTCAGCCCGTCGGGCAGGTCCTCGGCGACGGCCTTCTCCGCGTCGGCGATCGCGGCGGTCAGGTCCTCGCCGAGGTGGGCGCGCAGCAGCGCCAGGACGGTCGTGGCGAACCGGGTCTGCACCACCGACTGCTCGTCGGCGAAGTCCAGGACGATCACCTGGTCCGCCGCGTCCATGACCGGGGTGGCCGGGTCGGCGGTGACCGCCGTGACCGGAACGGTCCCGCGCAGCCGCCGGCAGACCTCCAGCACCTCGGTGGTGGTGCCGGAACGGGTGATCGCCAGCACCCGGTCGTAGCCGCGGCCGAAGGGGAACTCGGAGGCGGCGAACGCGTCCGTCTCGCCGAAGCCCCCGCGCTCGCGCAGCGTCGCGTACGCCTGCGCCATGAACCACGAGGTGCCGCAGCCGATCACCGCGACGCGTTCCCCGTGGGCGGGCAGCTTGGCCGCTGCCGACTCCGCCTCCGGCCCGGTCGTGGCGGTGGCGAGCGCGACCGCGCGCCGCCAGCACTCGGGCTGTGTCGCGATCTCGGCGGTGGTCAGGGACGAGGCGGACATCGGTGCTCCTCACATGAACCGGCAGGGGCGCGGCTCGATCGCCGCGCGGGGTGCTTCCGCCAGTGTAGATGAGCGATCCTGCGTCAAAAGACCCTCTATCGAGCAGATTTGCGCAACCTGGTGTCGATCGCCTCGCCGGGCCGATCCGCCCTGGCGGCCGGGCCTGTCACATCTCGACCCCCTGGACCCCTCATATAGGTGAAGGGCGCGACACCGAGGAAACGGCGGGCAGTTCCGCACGACCACAGGCAGACGCGAGTGCGCACGGAAGCGAAGGAATCATGACCACCGAGATCGAACGCATCGTCACCGCCAACCATCCCGAGCAGATCAACTTCACCGAGATGTACGTGACCCACGACGCCCTGCGGCGCGACCTCGCGCGCATGGCGGAGGCCGCCGCGGCCGGGCGGGCGGACGCTCCGAAGGTCCTGGACGGCTGGGCCACGTTCAAGCGGCAGTTGGACGTCCACCACGGCGTGGAGGACGCGTGGCTGTGGCCCAACCTCAAGAAGCACCTGGCCGACCGCCCCGACGACCTGGCGCTGCTGGATGCCATGGAGGCCGAGCACTCCGTGATCGACCCTCAACTGGCCGCGGTCGACGCCGCGGTGGCCGCGGGGTCGGATGAGGTGGCTGCCAGGGTCGAGGAACTGGCGTCGGCCCTGGACCACCACCTGACCCATGAGGAGGTCGCCGCGCTGCCCCTCATCCAGTCGGTGATGACGGTCCGCGAATGGGGCGGTTTCCGCCTGGCGATGGGCCGCCGGCAGAAGCTGAGCGGCGCGGCCGAGTGGGTCCCGTGGATCATCGACGGGATGACGCCGGACGACGCCCGCAGGTGGCTGCAGCGCTTCCCCCCGCCGCTGCGCATGATGAACCGGCTTTTCTGGGAAGGCCGGTACCGCGGCCGCGACCTGTGGTCGTACTGAGGCCCGCGGACCGATCGAGGGCCGGTGGGCGAGCGGTGCGGACGTCCTGAGCGGACGCGCGCGGAGGGTTACTGAGGGCAGCGGGTCGCCGCCGAGGGCTGTCCGTTCTCGGCGAGGTCGTCGGTGGCGACCCGGCTCGCCTTCGACGTGCGCATCAGGAAGTCGACGATCACCATCAGGTCCGCGTCGTCGTACTGCGAGCAGACCTCGTCCACGGCCAGGTCGAGGCCGGAGAGCATGAACGCGACCTCGGCCTCCTTCTCCTGGACGACCTTGACGAGTATCGAGCGGCGGTCGGCCGGGTTGGGGGTGCGGACGACCCAGCCGCCGCGCTCCAGGCGGTCGAGCACGCCGGTGAGCGTCGCGGGGTGCATGCCGGCTCGCCGCGCCAGCGCCGTCGGCCCGATCGGGCCGTAGCGGCCGACCAGGCCGAGGCACTCCAGATCGGCGTCCCGCAGGTCGAGCTGGGCGCCCACCTGGTGGCTGAGCAGGGTGAGTTGGATGCTGAGATCCTGCAGGCCGTCCTTGATCCGGGCTGTCAGCCGTGTGCGCCGCCGAACCGCCGAGGCCGCCGGCGACCCCTCGCTGGACGGTGTCGCTCCCATACGCAGTGAACCTCGCATCGCTCGCTCACCGGGAGGGCCCGGGCTCCAGGCGCATACCCTCTCACAACACCCTTTCCAACTCGTAGGCTTCCAGGCAAACATTCCGGGCGCACCCGGTGCGCGGACCGCGCGCCCCGGAACCGGGCGTTGCCAACTGCCGGTGGTGTTGCCGGGCGCCCCGCCGAGCTGCCGGTTCACCCCGCGGCGATGCCCTCGCCGCCGACCGCACCGGGCACCGCGACCCGGTGCGCGGGTCAGGCCGCGCGGCCGGTGTCCTCGGCCTCCGCGGGGTCGCGGGCGATCTCGGCGCGGATGGCCGAGCAGGACCTGCTGATCAGCCGGGAGACGTGCATCTGCGAGATGCCGAGCGTCTCGGCGATCATGCTCTGCGTCATGCCGCCGAAGAAGCGCAGGTAGAGGATCTCGCGCTCACGTTCCGGCAGGCGGCACAGCTGCGGTTTGACGGCCTCGCGGTCCACGACGGTGTCGATCGCCGGATCCGGGGCGCCCAGCGTCTCCCCGAGGGACAGCGGGCCGACGTCGGCCGGCCCCTGGGTCTGCGCGTCCAGGGACAGCGAGGTGAAGCTCTCCATGGCCTCCAGGCCGTCCGCGGCCTCCTGCTCGCTCAGCCCGGCGTGCGCCGCGATCTCCGCGACGGTCGGAATGTGGCCGCCCGCCCGCTGCGTCAGCTCCTGGCGGGACGCCCGCACCCGTGAGCGCAGCAATTGCACCCTGCGTGGTACGTGCACCGACCACATGCAGTCGCGGAAGTGCCGCTTGATCTCCCCGTCGATCGTGGGCACCGCATAGCTCTCGAACGCCGTGCCGCGCGCCGGGTCGTACCGGCTGACCGCCTTGACCAGCCCGAGCGCGGCCACCTGCTGCAGGTCGTCCAGGGACTCGCCGCGGTTGCGGTAGCGGCCGGCCAGCCGGTGGGCCATCGGCAGCCACTCCGTGGCGATCTCCTGCCGGAGCCGGTCCTTGTCGCCCCCCTCGGGCAGCCGGGCCAGCCGGCGGAACGCCTCGGCGGTGTCGGGCGCGTCGTCGTGGGGGTGGTGGGTGGTGCGGTGCGGGGTCGCGCGGCGTGTCGTGCCGCGGGCGGGTGCGTTGCGGTGGGGGCTGCTTGCGGCTGACGACATGACTCACCAGCTCCTCGAACACTGCGGAAGTCTCACCGCTCGGCGGTGGGGGCGACGTGCCCGGAGCAAGGTAGGTGTGCCCGATCTGAGAGGTTTGTAATCCTTCTGGCTGTATACCCGGTATTTTCCTGCGTCGTCCGGACAGTGTTCCTGGCATATGCACAAACAGGGTGTGGCCCCAGCGCTCCGCCGATCCGCCGGTTACGGGGTGCAGATGATGGCGTCGAGGGTGCGGGGTCCGTGGACCCCTTCGACGCGGTCGAGTTCGATGTCGCTGGGGGGGGAGGGTCCGTTGATCCGGGTTGGAGGGGCAGGGGGGTTGGGGGGGGGGAGGGCCTGGGGGACGGAGGTGACGATCTGGGGGGTGTGGATGACGCAGATGTGGTGGTCGGGGATGAGGGTGATGCGGCGGTGGCCTTGGGTGGGCCCGGTGTCGAGGACGATGGTGCCGGTTT
>WRCZ01000305.1 GCA_009783685.1 Actinomycetes bacterium | reverse complement strand
GCTGGCGCTCGTCTCCCTGGCGCTGACCTGGATCGCGGTCGGGATGGGCCTGTCCAGCCCGAACGCCGAGGCGGCCAGCAACAACGCCCTGCCGCTGATGGTCCTGCCGCTGCTGTCCAGCGCATTCGTCCCGCTGCACACCATGCCGGGCTGGTTCCGGCCGATCGCCGAGTACCAGCCGTTCACCCCGGCCATCGAGACCCTGCGCGGCCTGCTGCTCGGCACCAGGATCGGCCACAACGGCTGGCTCGCCGTCGCGTGGTGCCTGGTGCTGGCCGTGCTCGGCTACCTGTGGTCCACGTCGCTGTACGGCCGCACCGGCCGGCGCTGACGGCCCGGCAGCACCCGATCGCCCGGCCGCCGCCCCCGCACCGGTCTGCACGGCGGCCGGCGGGGGCGCATCCTGGAAGTGGGGTCCGGCCGCGCCGCAGGCGTGCCGTCGGGAGTCACGCTGCGAGAAAGGAAGCAGGTCATGTCGGTCCTGCGGTTCCACCTGAACTCCTCGCTGCGCCCGTCGGAGGTGATGGACGTGCTGACCGACTTCGGCCCGTCCCGTCCCCAGGAGTGGCCGTCGATCGACGCGGAGCACTTCACGGTGCACGCCCGCGGGGACACCTGGGCGGAGGTGACCGAGGGGACGGACAGCGGCTGGGAGCGGGCGCGCTACGAATGGGACCCGCAGGGGGACACGGTCACCGTCACCACGCTCGACTCGAAGGTCTTCGGGCCCGGCGGCGGATGGGTGTTCCAGATGACGCCCGAGGGCGAGGGCAGCCGGGTGGACGTCCAGCTCGACCGGGAGCACCCCAGCACCTTCAAGGGCAAGGTGCTCACCACGATCCTCCCGCTGGCCGGGCCGGTGTTCCGCAAGTCGTTCCGGGGACCGCTCAAGGCCGCGTAGGGCCTGGTCCGAGCACGGTCGGGGCGCGCCGTCAGGGCGTGCCGAGGAGCATGTGCCAGCCCGGCGCGTAGGTGCCGTGCAGCACGAGGGAGGCCGCGCCCACGGCGCCGGCGGCGTCGCCGATGAGGCTGGGGACCACCGACACGGTGCGGACCCGGCGGGCGAGCGACCAGCCGTTGACCGCGGTGTCGATCGCCCGCCGGAAGTACTCCTCGCCGCCGCGCAGCCCCTCGCCGCCGAGGATGATCCGGGGGACGTCGAGCAGGTTGACCGCGGTGAGCGCGGCCTGGCCGACGCGGCCGGCGGCCGCCTCCAGCGCACCGGCCGCGCGGGGGTCGCCCTTGGCCGCGGCGGCGCACAGCCGGTTCCAGTCGGTGCGGGTGCGCCCAGGATCGAGGGAGAGGCCCAGGTCGTCGGCAGCGCGGCGGCCGTGGCGGCCGGCGAAGTCGGCGAGGACCGCGTACGGCGCCGCGTACGCCTCCAGGCAGCCGCGCGCCCCGCAGTGGCAGCGCTTCCCGCCGGGCTCGACCAGGACGTGCCCGAACTCACCGGCGTTGCCGGAGTCGCCGCGCAGGACCGTGTCGGCGAGCATCACCCCGCCGCCGATGCCGGTGCCGATGTACACGAAGAGGAAGCTGCCCGCGCGGTCCGCCCCGCCGGACCAGCGCTCGCCGATCGCCGCCGCGGTGGCGTCGTTGTCCATCACCACCGGCAACTCCGTTGCCCGGCCGAGGATTTCCGCAAGGGGCACCTGGTGCCAGGCGGGCAGGTTGGGCGGATCCAGCACCACGCCGCGGCCGCTGTCGATCGGGCCGGGCACGGCCACGCCGAGTCCCAGCACCTTCTCGCCGGGCACGCCGGCCCGGGTGACCAGCGCGTTGACGGTGCGTCCGAGCAGCCGGACGAGCCGGCCCGGGTCGCTGCCCACGGCGGTGCGCATCCGCTGCCGGCGCAGCACCCGCCCGGACAGGTCGAGCAGCACGGCGACGGTGGAGTCGGGGTCGAGATGGGCGCCGACCGCGTAGGCGCCGTCGGGGCACAGCGACAGCAACGTGCGCGGCTTGCCGCCGCGGGACGGCGCCTGGCCGGTCTCCCGGACCAACTCCGCTTCCAGCAGCCTGCGGACGACGTTGGAGACCGTCTGGTTGGTCAGGCCGGTCAGCTGGGCGAGCTCCACCCTGCTCACCGGTGACTTCCGGCGTACTGCGTCGAGGACGACGGCGCGGTTGTAGCCCCCTACCCGGGGGAGGTTGGCCCCCGTCTGCATGGGTTCGGACGCCTCCATCCGATGGGTCCGGGCAACGTGGTTTTCGTCGCCGCTTGTCTCGGACCTTACCGGTGCAGCTGCTGTCGGACCCATTGACTTCGTAAATCCAATGGATTTACTTTTTGAAATCGGAAGGCACTGCCCTTGCCCGGCAAGGGTCCTCGACTCCTCGCCAGGGAGCAACAGTGAAGGTGCACTTCAGAGTTCTTGCGATCGCATTGTCCTGCGGGTCACTCATCCTCCCGCTCGCTGCCTGCGGCAGCTCCGGTTCCGGCTCCGGGACCACCATCAAAGTCGCCTACCAGCGGAACCTGGACAACAAGGTCCGGGTCATGGACGACTACCTGGCCGTGGTCAAAAAACAGTTCGAAAAAGCGAACCCCGGCAAGAAGGTCGAACTCGTCCCCATCCAGGCGTCGGAGAACGACTACTACTCCAAGGTCCAGCTGATGATGCGGTCCCCGCGCACGGCACCCGATCTGGTGTACGAGGACACCTTCCTGATCAACTCCGATATCGCCAGCGGTTATCTGCGCCCGATCGACAGCTATCTGGCGACGTGGAAGGACTGGAGCCAGTTCCTGCCGACGGCGAAGGCGGCGGCCAAGGCGCAGGACGGGAAGACGTACGGTGTCCCGGACGGCACCGACACCCGCGGCCTGTGGTACAACAAGCAGCTCTTCCAGAAGGCCGGGCTGCCCACCGACTGGCACCCCAAGTCCTGGGACGACCTGCTGAGCGCGGCCCGCACCATCAAGCAGAAGCTCCCCGGGGTCACGCCGCTCAACATCTACACGGGCAAGGCCGCCGGCGAGGCCGCCAGCATGCAGGGCTTCGAGATGCTGCTGTACGGGACCGGGCAGGACCCCATGTACGACACCGCCTCGAAGAAGTGGGTGGTGAACAACAAGGGCTTCACCGACTCGCTCGGGTTCCTGGACACGGTCTTCAAGGAGAAGCTCGGCCCCGACGTCCAGGACGCCCTGGGCGCGAACTTCGGCACCACGGTCGGCACCGAGCTGATCCCGCAGGGGAAGCTGGCCATCGACCTGGACGGCTCGTGGATGGGCAACAACTGGATCAAGACCGGCGGCAAGCCGTGGCCGCAGTGGTCCCAGGTGATGGGCCAGACGGCCATGCCCACCCAGAACGGGCAGGCGCCCGGCACCGTCAGCCTGTCCGGCGGCTGGACCTGGGCGATCCCCGCCAAGTCGAAGAACCCGGACCTGGCCTGGAACTTCATCACCACGCTCCAGTCGAAGCAGAACGCCGCCGACTACGACATCCGGGCCGCCAACATCGCGGTGCGGCAGGACGTGGCGAGCGATCAGGGCTATCTGGGGTCGATGCCCGGCATCGACTTCTTCACCGGACTGGTGAAGTACACCCACTACCGCCCGGCGCTGCCCGCCTATCCGCTGGTGTCCACCGCGATCCAGAACGCGATGGAGTCGGTGACCATCGGTCAGGCCACGCCCGAGAAGGCCGCGAGCCAGTACGCGTCCGACGTGAAGAGTGCCACCGACGGTGCGGTCGTGGACCGCTCGGCCGGGTGACGGCGCGGTGACGGCGACGTCCGGCCCGGGTGCGGGAGTCCTCCCGCACCCGCCCGGCGCCCTGACGGCCACGTCCCGGACCCGGCGCACCGTGCTGCGGGGGCTGCCCCTGCTGCCGTCCGTGGTCCTGATGCTGATCTTCCTCGCCGGCCCGATCGCGTACTGCGTGTACTACGCGTTCACCGACATGCGGCTGACCGGGGCCTCGGCGACGCACTTCGTCGGGTTCGGCAACTTCACCAAGGCGTTCGGCGACGCGAACTTCCGCAACGCCGTATGGCTCACGCTGGTGTTCACGGTGCTGTCGTCGATCGTCGGGCAGAACGTGCTGGGGCTGTTCCTGGCCGCGCTGATGCGCAACGCGTCCCGCGGGGTGCGCGCCGCGGCCAGCACGGTCGTGGTCGTCTCCTGGGTGATCCCCGAAGTCGTCGCCGCCTACCTGCTGTACGCGTTCTTCCGGCGGGAGGGCGAGCTGAACACGATCCTGCGGGTGCTCCATCTGCCGCAGCAGAACTGGCTGTTCACGCTGCCCATCGTGGCGGTCTCGGTGGCCAACGTGTGGCGCGGCACCGCGTTCTCGATGCTGGTGTACTCGGCCGCGCTTCAGGAGATCCCGGCCGACATCACCGAGGCGGCCGAGGTCGACGGCGCCGGCCGGTGGCGGAAGCTGTGGCACATCACCCTGCCGATGATCCGCCGCTCGATCGGCACCAACCTGATGCTCAACACCCTGCAGACGCTCTCGGTGTTCGGCCTCATCTTCGTGATGACCCGCGGCGGCCCGGGCAACCGGAGCGAGACGCTGCCGCTGTACATGTACGAACAGGCCTTCCAGGACAGCCTCATCGGGTACGGGACGGCCGTGGCGCTGATGCTCCTCGTGGTGGGCGGGCTGTTCTCGGTGCTGTATCTGCGCCTGCTGCGGACGGAGGTCTGACATGGCGGTCGTCTCGTCGACGAAGCCCGGCGTCCGGCGCGAGCGGGTGCGCGACACCCGTACGCGCTCCGCGCCCAGGCGCTCACGGCGGCGCACCGAGCGCCTGGTGGTCGACGCGGTCCTGCTGGTGGTCACGGTGGTGTTCCTGGTGCCGCTGGCCTGGCTGGTGCTGGCCTCGTTCAACGGCACCGCGGACCTGCGGGTCCGGGTCCCGCACCCGTTCACGCTCGACAACTTCCACCGGGTGCTCAACAGCGACATCACGTACCGGCCGGTCCTCAACGGCCTGATCCTGTGCGGGGGTGCGACCGCGCTGTGCGTGGTGTGCGCGGTCCTCGCCGCCTACCCCCTGTCCCGTTACGAGTCCCGCTACAAGCGCCCGTTCCTGCTGAGCATCCTGTTCACCACCGGCCTGCCCATCACCGCCGTGATGGTCCCGGTCTACGCCATGTTCGTGCAGGTCAACCTGATCGACACGATGTACGGGACGATCCTGTTCCTGGGGAGTTCCGCGCTGCCGTTCGCGATCTGGCTGACGAAGAACTTCATGGACGGCGTGCCGCTGGTGCTGGAGGAGGCGGCGTGGACGGACGGTGCGACCTCGCTTCAGACGCTGCGGCACGTGGTGGTGCCGCTGATGTGGCCCGGCATCACCGTCGTGACGATCTTCACCTTCCTGAGCATGTGGGGGAACTTCTTCGTGCCGTTCTTCCTCCTGCTCTCCCCCGACCAACTGCCCGCCTCGGTGAGCATCCTCAACTTCTTCAGCTCGCGCGGCACCGTGGACTACGGCCAGCTCGCCGCGTTCTCCACGATCTACTCCGCGCCCGTGGTGGTGCTGTACGCCGTGATGTCCCGCGTCCTGGGCGGCAGTTCGGCGCTCGGCGGCGCGCTCAAGGGCTGACCGCCGCCGGCTCCGCCTGCTTCCCGGGACCGCACCCCCGCCGAGGGGCCTGCCCCCCCGTCCCGCTGTCCCTTCCTGCCGTCACACCCCTTTCCGAGGAGCGTTTGATGCACGACGACCGGAGGCTGGTGGAGGACCGACTCGACCGCGTCCTGCGCGAGCGGATCCGACCCGCCGTCCACTCGCTGAGCGTGCCCCTGGAGGTGCACCTGTGGCACGCGCCGGGGGAACCGGTGCCGGTGGCCGAGGGCCTCGCCGCGCCCTACGAGCCGGGACGGGTCGGTGACGTCTGGGGCCGGCCGTGGGGCACCACGTGGTTCCGGCTGGCCGGCACCGTGCCCGCGGACTGGGCGGGCCGGCACGTCGAGGCGGTGGTCGACCTCGGCTTCGGCCAGGACCACCCCGGATTCTCCGCGGAGGGCCTCGTGTACCGGCCGGACGGCACGGCCGTGAGGGGGCTGCACCCGCGCAGCCACACGGTGCGGATCGCCACGCCGGCCGAGGGCGGCGAAGGCGTCCTGTTCCACGTCGAGGCCGCCGCCAACCCGCTGATCGCCGGCCCCGTCACCGCGCTCGGCGACACCGCCACCGCCCCGCCCGAACCCCTCTACCGGCTGCAGCGCGCGGATCTCGCGGTCTTCGACATCGTTGCCTGGGAGCTGGTCCAGGACCTCGACGTGCTGGGCCAGTTGATGCAGGAGCTGCCGGTGGACGCGCCGCGCCGCTGGGAGATCCTGCGGGCGGTGGCGACCGCCCTGGACGTCCTGGACCCGGACGACGTGGCCGGTACCGCGGCGGACGCGCGGGCCTGCCTGGCCCCGGCGCTGGCCGCCCCCGCCCACGCCTCCGCGCACCGCGTGTCCGCCGTGGGCCACGCCCACATCGACTCGGCGTGGCTGTGGCCGCAGCGCGAGACGGTGCGGAAGGTGGCGCGCACCTGCTCCAACGTCACCGCGCTGATGGACGACCACCCGGAGTTCGTCTTCGCCATGTCGCAGGCGCAGCAGCTCGCCTGGATCAAGGAGCACCGCCCGGAGGTGTTCGCCCGGGTGCGGGAGAAGGTGGCCGCGGGGCAGTTCGTGCCCGTCGGCGGGATGTGGGTCGAGTCGGACACCAACATGCCCGGCGGGGAGGCGCTGGCCCGGCAGTTCACCCACGGCAAGCGGTTCTTCCTGGAGGAGTTCGGGATCGAGACGCGGGAGGTGTGGCTGCCGGACTCGTTCGGTTACAGCGCCGCGCTGCCGCAGCTGGTGAAGCTGTCCGGCTCGACGTGGTTCCTGACGCAGAAGATCTCCTGGAACCAGACCAATCCCTTCCCGCACCACAGCTTCTGGTGGGAAGGGCTCGACGGGAGCCGGGTGTTCACCCACTTCCCTCCGGTGGACACCTACAACTCCGACTTCTCCGGGCGGGAGATGGCGCATCTGGTGCGCAACTTCCGGGACAAGGGCCGGTCGCGGCACTCGCTCGTGCCGTTCGGCTTCGGGGACGGCGGCGGCGGTCCCACCCGCGAGATGCTCGCCCGCGCGGCGCGGCTGCGGAACCTGGAGGGGGCGCCGCGGGTGGCGATCGAGCCGCCCGCCGAGTTCTTCGCCAGGGCGGCGGCCGAGTACCCCGACGCGCCGGTGTGGGTGGGCGAGTTGTACCTGGAACTGCACCGCGGCACCTACACCTCTCAGGCCGGCACCAAGCAGGGCAACCGGCGCAGCGAGGCGCTGCTGCGCGAGGCCGAACTGTGGGCGGCCACCGCGGCGGTGCGCGCCGGGTTCGCGTACCCGTACGACGTGCTGGACCGGATCTGGAAGACCGTGCTGCTGCACCAGTTCCACGACATCCTGCCGGGCTCGTCGATCGCCTGGGTGCACCGCGAGGCGCGGGAGACCTACGCCCGGGTCGCGAAGGAGCTGGAGGCCGTCATCGACGCGGCGCTGCGGGCCCTCGCCGGGGACCCCGGCGCGGGCGGCACGGTGGCGTTCAACGCGGCCCCGCACGAGCGCTCCGGCGTGGCCGCGCTGGGCGGCGCGGTGGTGACGGCGCGCGAGCCCGACGGGCCGGCCGTGACCGTGTCCGAGGACCCCGACGGCGGGATCGTGCTGCACAACGGGCTGCTGCGCGTGACGGTGGACCGGCGGGGCGTGGCGACCTC
>WRCZ01000304.1 GCA_009783685.1 Actinomycetes bacterium | reverse complement strand
CGGTAGGTCCGGCGACAGGGGGCGGGGCAGCCCGGGCGGTCGCTGGCCGACCACCGGGCGGTAGGTCCGGGGACTGGGGGGGCGGGGCAGCCCGGGCGGTCGCTGGTCCGCCGCCGGGCGGATGCGGGCCCGGGCAGCCCGGGGGCAAAGGGGGGGAGGGGGCGGCACGGCGCGGAGGGGGAACGCACCCGTAGGGTGAGACATGAGCAGGCCGGACATAGGAGAAAGCACCGTGCAGGAAGACGCCCCCGCGTACCCGGTCGGGCTGCGGCTGCAGGGCCGCCGCGTCGTCGTGATCGGCGGCGGCCAGGTCGCCCAGCGGCGCCTGCCCGCCCTCGTGTCGGCCGGCGCGGACATCGTCCTCGTCTCGCCGGGCGTCACCCCGTCCGTGGAGGCGATGGCCACCGCGGGCGAACTGCGGTGGGAGGCCCGGCCGTACCGGGACGGCGACCTGGAGGGCGCCTGGTACGCCCTGATCGCGAGCACCGACGCCGCCGCCAACGCCGCCGCCTCCGCCGAGGCCGAGGCGCGCCGGGTGTGGTGCGTGCGCAGCGACGACGCCGAGGCGGCCACCGCCTGGACCCCGGCCACCGGCCGCACCGAGGGCGTGACCGTGGCCGTGCTGACCGGCCGCGACCCGCGGCGCTCGGCCGCCGTGCGGGACGCCGTCGTCGCCGGGCTGCGCGACGGCAGCCTCGTCGCGCCGCAGCACCGGGCGCGTACCGCGGGCGTCGCCCTGGTCGGCGGCGGCCCCGGCGACCCCGACCTGATCACGGTGCGCGGCCGCAGGCTCCTCGCCGAGGCCGACGTGGTCATCGCCGACCGGCTCGGCCCGCGCGACCTGCTCGACGAACTCCCGCCGCACGTCGAGGTGATCGACGCGGCGAAGATCCCGTACGGCCGGGCGATGGCGCAGGAGGCCATCAACGCGGCGCTCATCGAGCACGCCAAGGCGGGCAAGGCCGTGGTCCGGCTCAAGGGCGGCGACCCGTACGTGTTCGGGCGCGGCATGGAGGAGGCCGAGGCGCTCGCCGAGGCGGGCGTCGCGGTGACCGTGGTGCCCGGGATCTCCAGCTCGATCAGCGTGCCGGGCGCGGCCGGGATCCCGGTCACGCACCGGGGCGTGGCCCACGAGTTCACCGTCGTCAGCGGGCACGCCGCCCCGGACGACCCGCGGTCGCTGGTCGACTGGCCGGCGCTGGCGCGGCTGCGCGGCACCCTCGTGCTGCTCATGGCGGTGGAGCGGATCGGCGCGATCGCCGACACCCTCATCGCCGGCGGGCGGCCGTCCGACACCCCGGTCGCGGTGGTCCAGGAGGGCACCACCGCGGCCCAGCGCCGGGTGGACGCGACGCTCGCCACCGTCGCGCGGGCCGTCGCCGACGAGGGCGTGCGGCCGCCGGCGGTCGTCGTCATCGGCGACGTCGTCACCGTCGCGCGGCGGGGGTGAAGCGGTGGCCGACCCCGTCGCCGTCGACGATCCGGACGACCCGCGTCTCGCCGACTACACCTCGCTCACCGACGTCGAGCTGCGGCGCCGCCGCGAACCCGCCGAGGGCCTGTTCATCGCCGAGGGCGAGAAGGTCATCAGGCGGGCTCTGGCGGCCGGTTACCGCATGCGGTCCCTGCTGCTGTCGGCCAAGTGGACGGACGCGCTCGGCGACGTGATCGCCGCGACCGACGCCCCGGTGCACCTGGTCGACCCCGCGGTCGCCGAGCAGGTCACCGGCTACCACGTGCACCGCGGCGCACTCGCCTCCATGGAGCGCAAGCCGCTGCCCGCACCGGCCGAACTCCTCGCCGGCGCACGGCGGGTGGCGGTGATGGAGGCGGTCAACGACCACACCAACATCGGCGCCGTCTTCCGCAGCGCGGCGGCGCTCGGCATGGACGCGGTGCTGCTCTCCCCGGACTGCGCCGACCCGCTGTACCGGCGGTCGGTGAAGGTGTCGATGGGCGCGGTCTTCTCGGTGCCGTACGCGCGGCTGGAGCGGTGGCCGCACGACCTGGACGGCGTGGTGCGGGCGGCCGGCTTCCACGTCCTGGCGCTGACCCCCGCGGCGGACGCGGTGGACCTGACGACGCTCAGCCCGCCCGGCCGGCTGGCGCTGTTGCTGGGCGCGGAGGGCCCGGGGCTGACCCGGCGTGCCCAGCAGGCGGCCGACACCCGGGTGCGCATCCCGATGAGCAACGACGTGGACTCGCTGAACGTGGGCGCCGCGGCGGCCGTCGCCTTCTACGCGGTGGCCCACCCGGTCAGCCGGCCGGACCGGACCCCGGAGTGACCAGCCCGGTCTCGTAGGCCACCACGACCGCCTGGGCGCGGTCGCGCAGGTTCAGCTTCGACAGGATCCGCGCCACATGGGTCTTCACCGTCGCCTCGCTGAGCTGGAAGGCCGCCGCGAGTTCGGCGTTGCTGAGGCCGGTGGCCAGCAGCTCCAGCACCTCCAGCTCGCGCGGGGTGAGCGCGGCCAGGTCGCGGTGCCGGGTCGCGGTGCCGGCGTCCCGCACCGCGAACCGCTCCACCAGCCGCCGGGTGATCGCCGGCGCCAGCAGCGCGTCGCCGGCCCGCACCATGCGGACCGCGGCCACCAGGTACTCCGGCGTGACGTCCTTCAGCAGGAAGCCGCTCGCGCCGGCCGCCAGCGCCGCGTACACGTACTGGTCGAGGTCGAAGGTGGTCAGGATGACCACCCGCGGCTCGCCCGGGGCGCCGGTCAGGATCCGCCGGGTGGCCTCCAGCCCGTCCAGGCCCGGCATCCGGATGTCCATCAGCACCACGTCCGGCCGGTGCCGGCGGACCGCCTCCACCGCCTGCCCGCCGTCGGCGGCCTCGCCCACGCCCTCCATGCCGTCGGCGGCCAGGATCATCCGGAACCCGGTGCGCACCAGCGCTTGGTCGTCGGCGATCACCACACGAAGACCCGCCCGGTCCTGCCCGCTCACACGCCCCCCACCGGGATCACCGCTCTGACCCGATAACCGCCGGTGACACGCCGGCCCGCCTCGAGGGTCCCACCATAGACGGCCAGCCGCTCCCGCAGCCCCAGCAGGCCCCGGGCGTTGCCGCTCGCCGCGGACGGCGAGCTGGCGCCGCCGGTGTCCGCGACCTCTATCCGCAGCTCCTCCGCCAGGTGCTCCACGGTGATCGTCACCGACGCGCCCACCGCGTGCTTGACGGTGTTGGTGAGCGCCTCCTGCACCACCCGGTACGCCGCCAGGTCGACGCCCGGCGGCAGCGGGACGGGCGTGCCCGACACCACCAGGTCGACCGGCACCCCGGTGTCCCGGATCCGCCCGGCCAGCACCGCCACCTGGTCCAGGCCCGGCTGCGGCGCCAGGTCCACCGCGTCCGTCATGGTCAGCAGGCCCATCACATGGCGCAGTTCGGACATCGCCGCGCGCCCGCCCGCCTCCACCGCGAGCAGCGCCTCCCGGGCCTGGTCGGGCGAGGTGTCCATCACCTTGCGGGCCGCGCCGGCCTGCACCGTCATCATGCTGACGTTGTGCGTCACCACGTCGTGCAGCTCGCGGGCGATCCTGGCCCGCTCCTGCTCCACCGCCTGCCGCGTCGCGGCCGCCTGCTCGGCCTCCAGCGCGGCGATGCGCTGCCGCCAGGTGTGGAGGGTGTTGGCGGCCAGCCCCAGCGGGACCAGCATCAGGAACGGCACGAACCCCGGCGAGAACTCCGGGACGGTGCGCTTGTAGAAGCCGAGGACCAGGACCGTGCCGGTGCCCAGACACCACATCAGGGCCCGCCTGTTGGGGCTGTACATCGCCGCGCTGTACGCGGCGACCAGGCAGGACGCGAAGGTGAAGAACGCGGTGCCGTTCGTCTCCGCCCCGGGCACCTGGCCCAGGTGGTAGACGAGGGTCGCGCCTATCACCAGGCAGAGCGCGGTCAGCGGCAGCCGGCGGCGCACCACCAGCGGCGCGGCCGTCAGCACCGCCAGCACCATCAGCCACCACGGCGGCGGGAACGCGTGCAGGATGCCGTGCGGCCACAAGGGGACCGGGGTGGCGTGGTGGGGCGGCACCGGCGGCCGGGGCGGCTCGGGCAGCCGCGGCGGCGGCCCGAACGGCGGCACGAACCCCACCATCCGCCCGCTCTTGCTCGTCGCGTCGACGGTGCCGGCCGCGAGGCACGCCGCGAGCACCGCGTCCGCCGCCCACGCCCAGCGCGTCGGGCGCTGCGGCCGGCCCACCGGCATCCGCAGCACCTCCCGCAGCGCGCTCCACCGCGCGACCACATCAGCCCTGTTCACCGGGCCAGTGTGCCAAGGCGCCCGGCGCCGGCACATCCCACCGGCGGGCGGCGGCGGGGCACCGGCGTACACCGGTCGCGTACATCCGCAGGATGACGCCGCGCGCCCTCCGCCCGGCACGGTAGCGACGGTCGTCACGCCGGGCGACGCGCACCTCCCGCGCCGCTCCCTACCTTCGGCACGTACCGAGCCGAGTGCCACAGGAGGACCGCGTGACCGCGCCGATCATCGACATCCGGGACGTGAGCAAGAGATACGACGACGGGCCCCCCGCCCTCGCCGGCCTGACGCTGAGCGTCGAGAAGGGCGAGGCGCTGGCCGTCCTCGGGCCTTCCGGCAGCGGCAAGTCCACGCTGCTCAACATGATCGCCGGACTCGACCGGCCGACCGAGGGCAGCGTCACCGTCGCCGGAGCGCGGGTGGACCGGATGTCCGAGACCGCGTCGGCGCGCTTCCGGCGCGAACGCATCGGCATGGTCTTCCAGTTCTTCAACCTGCTGGACGACCTGACCGTGCTGGACAACGTCCTGATCCCGGCCCAGCTGTCCGGCGTCGGCCGGGCCGAGGCCCGCGACCGCGCCGCCGAACTGCTCGACAACCTCGACATCGCCCGGCACGCCCGGGCCTACCCGGGGCGGCTGTCCGGCGGCGAGCGCCAGCGGGTGGCCGTGGCCCGCGCGCTGATGAACCGGCCGGCGCTGCTGCTGGCCGACGAGCCCACCGGCGCCCTCGACTCCGCCTCCGGCGCCGAGGTCCGCGAACTGCTCGCCGAACTCAACGCCGACGGCCAGACGATCCTGCTGGTCACCCACGACCTGGCGCTCGCCGGGTCGTGCGCGACGCGCACCATCGAACTCGTCGACGGCCGGATCGCGCGCGACGAGCACGCGGTCGCCCGATGAGCGCCCTCGGCAAGGTGGTGCGGGCCGGCGTCGGCCGGCGCCGGGTGCAGAGCCTGGTGATGGTGCTGACCACGATGATGGCGGTGACCGCGTCGGTGATGGCGACCGCGCTCGTCGTCGCGTCGCAGGCCCCGTTCGACCACACCTTCGCCAAGCAGCACGGCGCGCAGCTGGCCGCGGCGTTCGACAGCGGCAGGGCGAGCCGGGAGCAGGTCGCGGCGACCGCGCACGCGCACGGAGTCACCGCCGCATCCGGCCCGTTCCTGCTGCTGTCGCTGGCCGTGCGGCCGCAGCCGCCGGAGGGCATGCCGGCACCGCCGGTCGACCCGGTGCTCTCCCTCGCCGGCCGGGCACAGGCCGCGGGACCGGTCGACGACCTCACCGTCGTCTCCGGCCACTGGCCCACCGGGCCCGGGCAGATCGTGGTCACCGACGGCTGGGGACCGCCGGACGTGCTGGGCAGCACCCTGCACCTGCCCGGGGTGCAGGGCGACCCGGCGCTGACCGTGGTGGGCACCGCCCGCTCGGCCACCTCCACCGCCGACGCCTGGGTGACGCCCGCACAGGCCGCCGCCCTGACCCGGCCCGGCAGCACGCCCTCGTACCAGATGCTGTACCGCTTCGGGACGGCCGGCAGCACCGCGGCGATGACCGCGAACCGCGCCGCGGTGAGCGCCGCGGCCCCCGCCGGATCGTTGCAGGGATCGCAGTCCTACCTGGTCGTCCGGGCGGCCGCCGTCCGGCAGACGGCGACGTTCGTGCCGTTCGTCGTCGCGCTCGGCGTGCTCGGCCTGGTCATGTCGGTGCTCATCATCGGCATCGTGGTCAGCGGCGCGGTCAGCGCCGGCACCCGCCGCATCGGCATCCTGAAGTCGGTCGGCTTCACCCCGCTCCAGGTCGCCCGCGCCTACGTCGGGCAGGCGCTGATCCCCGCCTCGGTCGGCACGGTGCTCGGCATCGTCCTCGGCAACCTGGCGGCCGTCCCGCTGCTCGCGCAGGCCGAAGGGGCGTACCAGTCCGGCACGTTGGCGGTCGCCGGCTGGATCGACGTCGCCGTGCCGGCCGCGGTGCTCGCCCTCGTGGTGGCGAGCGCGCTCGTGCCGGCGCTGCGCGCGGGCCGGCTGCGCACCGTCGAGGCCCTCGCCATCGGCCGCACCCCGCAGGTCGGCCGCGGGCGGTGGGCCGCCCGGCTGGCGGGCCGGCTGCCGCTGCCCCGGGCGTTCAGCATGGGCCTGGCCGGCCCGTTCGCCCGGCCGGCCCGGTCCGCGATGATCGCCGCGGCGATCGTCTTCGGCGCGGTCGGCGTCACCTTCGCCTACGGGCTGGGGGCCTCCCTCAACGGCGTGCAGCGCGGACTCAACCTCGACATGCCGGGACAGGTCGGCGTCGACCCCTTCCCGTCGCAGGCCGGCGCACCCGGCGGCAAGCCGGCCGCCCCCTCCCGGTTGGCCGATCCCGCTGCCGTCGCCCGCGTCATCGCCGAACAGCCCGGCACGAAGGGCTACTTCTCCAGCGTCTTCACCGACGTGCACTTCCTCGGCGTGTCCGACGCCGTCACGGCCGTGGCCTACCGCGGCGACTCCTCGTGGGGCGCCTACCAGATGGTCTCCGGGCGCTGGTTCACCCGGCCCGGGGAGGCCGTCGTCGGGCACCGGTTCCTGCAGGCCACCGGCACGCACGTCGGCGACTGGACGACGCTGGACGGCGACGGGCGCAGCACCCGGGTGCGGATCGTCGGCGAGGCCCTGACCACCGGCGACGGCGGCATGCGGGTGCTCACCGACGCGGGCACCCTGGAACGCGCCGGTATCAGCGTGCGCACCGCCACGTTCAGCATCGAACTCAAGCCCGGGACCGACCGGGACCGCTACGTCGCGGCGCTGAACAAGGCCCTCGACCCGGTCGGCGCGAGCGCCCGGGCCAGCCAGGGCCAGATCAGCGCGACGGTCGTCGCCATCGACGCCATCACCGCCTTCCTCACCCTGATGCTGGTCCTCGTCGCCGGCCTCGGCGTCCTCAACACCGTCGTCCTGGACACCCGCGAGCGCGTCCACGACCTCGGGGTGCTCAAGGCGCTGGGCATGGCACCGCGGCAGACCGTCGGCATGGTCATCACCTCGGTGGCCGGGATCGGCGCCCTCGCGGGACTGGTCGGCGTCCCGCTGGGCATCGCCCTGCACGACGTCATCGTGCCGAGGATGGGCGACGCCGCCGGCACCCGGATCCCGCCGGTCGACATGGCCGTCTACCACGCGCCGCAGCTCGTCCCGCTGGCCTTCGGCGGCCTGCTGATCGCCGTCCTCGGCGCGCTCCTCCCGGCGACGTGGGCCGCCAGGACCCGCACCGCCACCGCCCTGCGCACGGAGTAGCGGGGCGGCGGCAGCCCGCGGGGCCGGCCGACCCGGCCCCGCGGCATTGCCCGGCGGACCACCCCGCGGCGGACTACCCCGCGGCCGGCAGGCCGACCAGGGCGCCGAGCGCGGCCCGGTGCCGGCCCGGCGTGCCCAGCGCGATCTCGTCGGCCTTCGCCCGTTTCAGATACAGGTG
>WRCZ01000303.1 GCA_009783685.1 Actinomycetes bacterium | reverse complement strand
GGTGCGTTCGTCGTGGACCGGATGGCGCAGTCGGGCCCCAAGGGCAGCGGCTGGCGGGCGGCGGACACCGACGGCCCGCAGTGGGTCGCCGTCGACCTGCAGGGCCCCTGCCGGGTCACCTCGGTCGTGCTGGTCTTCGAGGCGGCCGAGGGCGACACCGTGTACAAGCCCGCCGACGACGTCAACCCCCGCAATGGCACGACCGGTTGGGAGGTGCTGTCCAGCTACGCCACGGCGTTCCGGATCGAGGCGTCGCCGGACGGCAAGGACTGGACCACGGTGCAGGAGGGCACGACGAGCACCGGAGGCAGCGTGGAGGTGGTCCTCGACACACCGGTGACCACCCGCTGGATCCGCATGGTCGGCACGGCGCTGTCCAACCCCAACCCGCTGGGCCTGAACTCCTTCCAGGTGCTGGGCACCGACCTGGGCCACCGTCCGGCCGCGGGCGGCTGGACGGAGTGGACCAGCGGCGCCCGGCCGGTGCCGGCGCTGGAGGTGGCGGACGACGGCACGGTACCGATCGAGTCGGGCTGGAACCTGACGCTCGAGGAGTTCGCCGGCACCGACGACGGCGCGCGCGTCTCGGCAGCGGGCGTCGACACCTCGCGCTGGCTGCGCGCCCAGGTGCCCGGCACGATCCTGGCGTCGCTGGTCGCCGAGGGGCACCTGCCCGATCCGGTGCGCGGCTTCGACAACCTCCGCGTGCCCGAGGCGCTCAGCCGCAACTCCTGGTGGTACCGCCGGACGTTCAAGCTCCCGCAGGGCTTCGGCGGCCAGGCCCGCACCCGGGTGTGGCTGGAGCTGGACGGGATCAACCACCAGGCGGAGATCTGGCTCGACGGCACCAAGGCCGGTGAGCTGGCGCACCCGACCGCGCGCACCGCCCTCGACGTCACCGCCGCGCTGGCCGGCGGCAAGGACCATGTGCTGGCCGTGCGCATCGACCCGATGCCGTACCCCGGCAGCCCCGGCGACAAGGGCGCCGACGGGAGTTCCTACGCGGACGCCGGCTCCAACATCATGATGCTCAACAGCCCCAACCTGCTTGCGGTTTCGGGCTGGGACTGGATGCCCGCGGTACGCGACCGCGTGATGGGTATCTGGAACCACGTGCGGCTGCGCGCCACCGGCGACGCCGTCATCGGCGACGTCCGGGTCGACACCGTGCTGCCCGCCTCGCCGGACCCGTCGACCGCCGAGGTGACGGTCACGGTGCCGGTCCGCAACGCGGCGTCGACCGCCCGCACGGTGACCGTCGAGGCCCGGCTGAGCGGGGTCCGCGTCCGCAAGGACGTGCAGGTCGCCGCTGGCACGAGCGTCGACGCGGTGTTCGCCCCGGGCGACTTCGCCGCGCTGCGGCTGAAGAACCCGCGGCTGTGGTGGCCCAACGGCTACGGCGAGCCCACGCTGCACGACCTCCAGGTGACCGCCGCGGTCGGCGGCGCCACCAGCGACACCCGCACCGTGCGGGTGGGCCTGCGGGAGATGGCGTACGCGTCGGAGAACCCGATCACCTTCGCGCCGGGCGCCAACCACGCCGAGCAGACCGTCGACATCCCTGCGCAGCAGGCCCGTTACGTCCGCATCCAGGGCGGCAGGCGCGCGACCGGCTTCGGCATCTCCCTGTGGACGCTGTCGGTGCTGGACAGCGCCGACCCGGCAACCGACTTCGCCCTGCACGGCGCCGCCACGTCGTCCTCCAACGACAACTCCTCCAACACCCCGGGCAACGCGGTCGACGGCGACCCGCAGACCCGCTGGTCCTCGAACTACACCGACGACCAGTGGATCCAGGTGGACCTGGGCCAGACACGGTCCTTCGACCGGCTCACCCTGGTGTGGGAGACGGCCTACGCGCTGACCTTCACCGTGCAGGTCTCCGACGACGGCAGCACCTGGAAGGACGCGCTCGCCGTCGACAACCGGCCGCACCAGTTGCAGATCAGCGTCAACGGCGTGCGGGTCATGTGCCGCGGCGGCAACTGGGGTTGGGACGAGTTGCTGCGCCGCATGGGCGGCGGCCGCATGGAGGCGGTCGTCGGGATGCACCGCGACATGAACTTCACGATGATCCGCAACTGGATCGGCAGCAGCAACCGCGAGGAGTTCTTCGCGCGGTGCGACGAGAACGGGCTGCTGGTGTGGAACGACTTCTGGAACGCGTGGTTCCTGGACCCGCCGAACCACGACCTGTACCTGGACCAGGTGCGCGACACGATCCTGCGCTACCGGTCGCACCCGTGCATCGCCGTGTGGTGCGGCGCCAACGAGGGCACCCCGTCGGGGGAGATCGACCAGGGCGCCCACGACGCGGTCGCCGCCGAGCACCCGGGCGTGCGGTACGTCAGCAACTCGGCCGGCGGGGTGGTCAGCGGCGGCGGGCCGTACGCGTGGATCGACCCGAAGCAGTACTACTCCCCGCAGACGTACGGCGCCGGCACGTTCGGCTTCCACACCGAGATCGGCATCCCGACGGTCTCGGTCGCCGAGAGCATGCACAACCTCGTCGGCGACGAGGACGGCTGGCCGATCAGCACGGTCTGGAACTACCACGACTGGTCCACGAAGGGGAACCAGTACCCGCAGAACTACAAGGCGGCGATCGACGAGCGGCTGGGGGAGTCGTCGTCCCTGGAGGAGTTCGCGGCCAAGGCGCAGTTCGTCAACTTCGAGTCCATGCGGGCGATGTTCGAGGCGTGGAACGCCAACCTGTGGAAGGACGCCAGCGGTCTGCTGCTGTGGATGTCCAACCCCGCCTGGCACAGCACGGTCTGGCAGACCTACGACTACGACCTCGACGTCAACGGCAGCTACTACGGCGCCCGCAGCGGCTGCGAGGCGCTGCACGTCCAGGCGGATCCGCGCAGCGGGGACGTGCTCGCGGTCAACCACACCGCGGACGCCCTGCACGGCGCGGTCGTGACGGCCGAGGTGCTGGACCTGTCGGGGCGCCGGCTGGCCGCCCCGCAGCGGCAGACCGTCGACGTCCCCGCGTCGGCGACCGCCCCGGCCTTCACCGCCACCGCGGGCAGCGGCGTGCACCTGCTGCGGCTGCGGCTGAGCGCGTCCGACGGCACCGTCCTGTCGGAGAACACCTACTGGCGCAGCGACAAGCCCGCCGACCTCCAGGCGCTCAACACGCTGTCCGGGGCCGACCTGCGCCTGACCAGGTCCCGGGTCACGGCCCGGGACGGCCGCCTGACGAGCGTCCTCACCGTCCGCAACGCCGGGACCGCCGTCGCGCCGATGGTGCGGCTGTCGCTGCGCAGCCACCGCACCAAGCAGCGCGTGCTGCCCGCGCGGTACTCGGAGAACTACCTGTGGCTGCTGCCCGGAGAGCAGCGCACGGTGACCCTCTCCTGCCCCGACACCGGCGCCTGGACCGCAGGGGAGCTGGAGGTCACGGCCCAGGGCTACGGCACCGCGGCGGTCTCGGACCGGCCGGGCAACTGACGCGGGAGGCCGGCGCGCGGGCGCGCCGGCCGGCAGCAACGGCGGCGGCCGGGGGATCCCCCGGCCGCCGCCGTCGCGGTCCGCGGGCTCCGGGCCCCGCGTCGTCTACCGTGAGACCCGATCTTCACGACCACCGTTCCTCGACGAAAGGGCCTCCATGGCACTGTCGGAAGCACTGAAGAAGCTCGTGGACGACACCGCCGTCTTCGCGGTCGTGGCCACCCTCCAGCCCGACGGCAGCCCGCAGCAGTCCGTCGTGTGGCTCATGCGGGACGGCGACGACCTGCTGTTCTCCACGACCGTGGACCGGCGCAAGTACAAGAACCTCAGCCGGGAGCCGCGGGTGAACATCATGATCAACCCCGCGGACTCGCCCTACACCTACGCCGAGGTGCGCGGAACGGCCGCCCTCACCACGGAGGGCGGCCCCGAGCTGATCAACCAGCTCTCCCGCAAGTACACCGGG
Source organism: Actinomycetes bacterium (assembly GCA_009783685.1). Lineage (GTDB taxonomy): Bacteria > Actinomycetota > Actinomycetes > Streptomycetales > Streptomycetaceae > Actinacidiphila. The sequence continues at coordinate 3,793 of WRCZ01000303.1, read as the reverse complement.
AAGGACTACGCCGAGTTCAACCCGGCCTCCCAGGACGACGCGCAGCGCGTCGTCGTCCGCGTGACCCCGCGCAAGGTCGTCGGCTCCCTCTGACCACCAGGACCCGGCGTGCCGCGTCCTGGTGGTGAGGCCCGGTGCGCCGGCGACCCGCGCGGGCCGCGCTCAGCGCCCGCCGGTCAGCGTCAGCGACACCAGCCGCGGCAGGCGCACCGCGTCGTCCGGGACGGCCAGGGCCACGTACCGCGCCTGCCCGGACAGCTGGAGCGACACGGTCGGGCCGCGGCCGGTGAGCGTCCCGGCCGGCTGGTACGTCAGCCCGTCCGAGCTGGTCTCGATGCGGGCCGCCGGGGTCGGGCCCGCGGTCCAGTGCGCGACGAGGGTGCCGAGCGGGACGACGGCGCCCAGGTCGACGACCATCCGCCCGCCCGGTCCCGGCGTCCACGAGGTGCTCGGGTCGCCGTCGACCGCGGCACCGGGGTCGGACATGCCGGCCGGCAGCGGTGACGTCGGGAACGTCACGCGCCCCAGGGCCAGGTCGTCCAGCGGGTAGGGCGCGACGCCGGGCAGGGCGACCGTGCGGGCCTGACCCGCGCTCACCGTGACCTTGACCGCGCGGCCGCCGGGCGCCGCGACCTCCACCCGGCAGGACGGGCCGCGCAGCACGACCGTCGCCGCGTCCCGGACCTCGGCGCTCAGCCCCGCCGGGAGCCGGCCGCTCACCGCGCGCAGCACGGCGCGGGCCGGCGCCACCGCCGCGGTCGCCGCGCCCAGCGAGGCGTGGAACGCGGTGCCCTGCGCGGTCACGGTCTGGGCGCCCGCGTACAGGGTGACCGCGCCGGTGCCCTGCGGCAGCGCGACATCGGTGGACACCGCAGCACCCGACAGGTTGAACAGGCTCAGGTGGCCGCCGGCCGTGGAGGCCCGCACCGCGTCGTGGCCGGCCGTGGGCCCGGGCAGGGCCGCGGCCGCGCGCACCGCCGCGGGGTCGCCGTCGGGCAGGCCCTCGACGAGCAGCGGTTCCGCGGGCCCGTCCGAGAGCAGCACCGTGTCGCCGTACACCGCAAGGGGATTGGCCGCGCCACGCACGACGAAGCCCGCCCGGCCGTCCACGCTGATCCAGCCGCCCGTGCTGCTCAGATCGGCCGGCGGGTACACGACCAGGTCGGTCCACGTCGAGCCGTCGGAGGAACCCTGCACGGTGTACGCCTGCCCTGCCGCCGTCTCCCAGCTGAGCGTCACCCGGTCCACCGCGACCGCCGAGCCCAGGTCCACCTGCAGCCAGCTGTCCGCGCGGGTGCGGTCGCCGACCGACACCGCCCAGCGGGTGGTCGCGTTGCCGTCCACGGCCAGCGCGGCGCCCTTGCCGCTGTCCGCGGAGGACGCGGTCGCGACTCCGCCCTGCGCGAGGTCGGCGCCGCCGGCACCGTCGCGCACCTCGAACGCGTACAGCGAGTACCCGTACTTGGGGTTGCCGCGCCGCCCCAGCATCCGCAGGTAGCGGTACGTGCCGCGGGTGAACGTCAGCGAGTCGACGCGCGGCCCGGCCGTCGGGTTGCCCGCGTTGCCCGAGTCGGCGGCGGCCACGGTGGCCGAACCCTCCGCGGCGGTGTAGGTGCGGCTGCCGACGAGCCCGGCGACCCCGGGCATCGTCAGGTTGAACACCTCGATCCGTCCCTCACCCGCGCCCGTGCCGGTGGTGGCGTACACGACCTCGCCGCCCGGCAGCGTCGTGAAGCCCGCGTAGCCGCTGTCCAGGCCCAGCAGCACCGCGCTGGCGTCCAGGCCGTCCCGCAGCCCGGTGTACGTGGCGACCGCGCGCCCCGCGACCTTGCCGGTCGTGGCCGGCAGGAACATCGGCGTGCTGCCGCTGAGCGAGAACAGCCAGTCGTCGTGCGCCGGCTGCCAGCAGAACTTCACGAACCCCGGCTTGGACACCGCGCCCGCCCACGCCCGCGGCGACTGGTGGGCGACCAGGCCGGGCCCGGTGCCGAAGTCGGTGACGCCGGAGGCCCGGCGGAACAGCTCGTCGGCGGTGAGCGCGGTGACGCTCTCGCGCTGCGCGGCCCGCCACTCGTGCAGCAGGTAGCTGATCGCCAGCTCGGCCCGCGCCTCGGGCTCGTACTTGGGCTCGCCCGAGAACTTGGTGATCCGGTCGACCGGCGCGTACGCCTGGTAGGCCGGCAGCCGCTCGGCCAGCGCCACCTCGGCGCGCGCGGCCGCCCGGTCGCCCAGCACCTGGGCGAGGAAGGCGATCGGGATCACGTCCCGGCCGTACAGGTGCTCGCGGTCGTTGACCATCGGCATCAGCGGCTCGCCCGAGTCGCTCATCACCGCCAGCGTGGAGGCCCACAGGCGGTCCGCGTTCGGCTGGGCGGTGAGGACCTCGGGCAGCGGCCGGCCGGCGGCCAGGAAGTGCACGGTGTTGCGGCCCGACGTGCGCCACAACTCGCACTGGTAGTGCGGGCCGAAGGAGCCGTGGTTCTCCACGATGAACGTGTCGTAGAGGTTCTCCGCGGTGTTGTCGCTGATCGCGACGCCGTCCACGACCGCCGGGTTGGCCAGGTCGGCGGCCGGCAGGCCGGTCTCGTTGCGGCTCCACCTCCCGTACCAGCCGTCCCAGTCGGCGTACCGCGGGTCGTCCGACGCCCAGGCCAGCGCGGGCGCCAGCGACTGGGCGTAGACGCCCATCTCCTCCAGCTTGGTGTCGCCGACGTGGTTGCCGCGCAGCCCGTCCGTCGTCCACGACCCGGACAGCGGGTCGTTCCCCGAGCCCAGCGAGGTGGTGTAGGCGGCCTGCTGGCGCACGATGGCGTCGACGTTGCGCTGCGTGGCCTCGTCCAGCTCGTCCCACAGCAGCCGGGCGGCGAGCACGAAGTACAGCTGGAACGTGGTGTCGAAGAAGAGCGTCTTGCCCCATTCGCTGCCGCCGTTCAGGCGGTTGGAGGACGCGAAGTGGGTGAGGGTGGCCAGGGTGCGCGAGCGCAGCGTGGCCTCGTCGATCCCGGCCGCCTCGGCGTCGTACCCGCCGCGGGTCAGCAGCAGCGCGTGCCCGAGCACCACGGCGAAGTTGAAGTCCGTGGCCTTGTAGTGGCCGGCCGTCGCGTCCCACTGCGTCTCGGTCCACCGGGTGTGCCGCAGCAGGACCTGGTGGTAGGTCGCGGCGACGGCGTCCGGCGGCGTGGTCGACGGCACGATGCCGCGGGGCGCCGCGGCGGTCCCGTCCGCGGCCCGCGCCGGCGACGCGGTCGCCAGCGTGGCCGGCATGGCGGCCAACGCCGCCGTGATCCCTGCTAGTTGGGCGAACCTACGACGACTCATCGGGGCTGCGCGGTGCTGCACGGTGGCTCCAACCTCGGCGCCGGTCCCGCCGGCACCCTTCGACAACGTTGTCAACTGCCGGTCATTCTTGGCACCCTGCGGCGATGCCGTCAACCCCTCTGCGGCGACCCGGGCGCATGCGTCCGGCGGACGGGCGGGGGCGCGGGGGTGGGCGTGAGGTGGGGGTGACGGACGGGGGTGATGGGCTTCCGGCGCGGGCCGCCGGGGTGCGCGGAGCGCGGGAGCGGATCGTGGGCGGCGCGGTCGCGCGGCCGCGGGTGGGGCCGGCGCGGGGTCGTGCCGGTGGGCTGTGGCGGCGCGGGGTCGTGCCGGCGGGCCGCGGCGGCGCGCGGTCGTGCCGGCGGGCCGTGGTGGCGCGGCGCGTTGCGCGTGCGGAGCGTGCCGGCCCGGCAAGTCGTCGGGGTGGGCGGAGCAGGCCGGACCTCGCGGCATGCGTGGGTGCTCCGGCGTGTGC
>WRCZ01000302.1 GCA_009783685.1 Actinomycetes bacterium | reverse complement strand
GGGGGGGCTTCCTCAGTGGTCGGCTGCGTACCCGACGCCGATGCGCTCGCGCACCCGGTCCAGCGTGCGCATGACGGCGAGCGAGCCGTCCAGCGGGACCAGCGGGGACTCCGTCTCGCCGGCCCGCAGGGCACGCATCACCTCGGCGGCCTCGTGCCGCATCGTGCCGCGGTCGTGGTCCTGGTGGACGTCGGCGAGCCGCACGGTCAGCGGCTCCTGGCCCGGCCGGTGCACGGTGAACGCCTCCGCGTGGAAGAAGCCGTCGGCGATCTCGATGCGCCCGGCCGAGCCGGTGATCGCGGCCGGGGCGCCCAGGTCGGAGACGAACGAGCAGGACAGCGTGGCCACCGCGCCGCTGTCCCAGCCCAGCACGATCCCGGTGGTCTCGTCCACGGCCTCGGGCGTCAGCCGCGCCCACGCCTGGACCGCGTCCGGCTCGCCCAGCAGCAGGTGCGCGAAGGACACCGGGTAGACGCCCAGGTCGAGCAGCGCGCCGCCGCCCTGCTCGGGGTCGCGCATCCGGTGCGTGGGCGCGAAGTCCGCGGCGAAGCCGAAGCGCGCGGAGACCGTCCGCACCTGCCCGATGACGCCGTCCGCGATCATCGCGGCCATGTGCCGGACCAGCGGGTTGCAGTACGTCCACATGGCCTCCATGAGGAACAGGTCGCGCCCGCGCGCCAGGTCCACCAGTTCGCGGGCCTCCCGCTCGTTGAGGGTGAACGCCTTCTCGCACAGCACCGCGCGTCCGGCCGCCAGGCACAGCCCGGCCGCGGCGCGGTGCGCGGAGTGCGGGGTGGCCACGTACACCACGTCGACGCCGTCGTCCGCGGCCAGTTCCGCCCAGCTGCCGTAGGCCCGGGGGATGCCGTAGCGCCCGGCGAACTCCTTCGCGGCGGCCGTGCTGCGCGAGCCGACCGCCACCACCTCGGCGTCGGGCAGCGTGAGCAGCGCCTCGGTGAAGGTGGCGGCGATCCCGCCCGTCGCCAGAATGCCCCAGCGGATCTTCGGTGTGTCCAGGCCCATGGCGTGTCCTCGCATCCCGTTCAAGGTGGTTCCCGCGGACTGAAAGAATAGGCAACGCTTCAACTACCTCGGATGGAGAGTGCCACCGTGCAGGACGCAGGGCCCCGACACCCCGCGCAGACGTCCCCCGTATCCGTCGCCCCCGTTGCCGCCCCTCCTGCACCCGGCGTTCCCGCCGGACCCGCCGCTGCCGCGGGCGACGCGGCGGACCTCGCGGCCCGGCGCCGCACCGGCTGGCTCGTCACCCTCGTCCTCGCCGGACTCACCGCGCTGCCGCCGCTGTCCATGGACATGTACCTGCCGGCGCTGCCGCAGGTCACCGACGCGCTGCACGCCCCGGCGGCCACCGTCCAGCTCACCCTGACCGGCTGCCTGGCGGGCCTGGCCCTCGGCCAGCTGATCGCCGGCCCGCTCAGCGACCGGTGGGGACGGCGCCGGCCGCTGCTGGCCGGCATGGCGGTCTACGTGCTCGCCACCGCCTTCTGCGCGTTCGCGCCCTCCGCCGACCTGCTGATCGCGGTGCGGGTGGTGCAGGGCCTGGCCGGCGCCGCCGGCATCGTGATCGCCCGCGCGGTGGTCCGCGACCTGTACGACGGCGTGGCGATGGCCCGCTTCTACGCCACCCTCCAGCTCATCTCCGGTGTCGCGCCGATCGTCGCCCCGCTGCTCGGCGGCCAGATCCTGCGGGTCACCGACTGGCGCGGGGTGTTCGTGGTGTGCACCGTCATCGGCGTGCTGCTCACCGCCCTGGCCTGGCGCCGGCTGCACGAGACGCTGCCGCCCGAGGACCGGCACTCCGGCGGGATGACCGAGACCTTCGGGGCGATGCGGCGGCTGCTGGCCGACCGGGTGTTCAGCGGGTACGTGGTGGCCGGCAGCTTCGCCTTCGCGGCGCTGTTCACCTACGTCTCCGCGTCGTCCTTCGTCGTCCAGGACGTCTACGGCGCCTCGGTGCAGACCTTCAGCCTGCTGTTCGGCCTGAACTCCGTCGGCATCGTCGCCGTCGGCCAGCTCAACGGCAAGGTGCTGGTCGGCCGGGTCGACATGGACCGGGTGCTGGCCGTGGGCCTGGCACTGATCGGCGCCGCCTCCGTCGCGCTGGTGCTGCTCACCACCGGGGTGTTCGGGCGGGCCACGCTGCCGGAGGTCGCCGCCGCGCTGTTCGTGCTCATGGCGTCCATGGGCCTGGTGCTGCCCACCACCAACACCCAGGCCCTGCTGCGCACCAAGCGGTCCGCCGGCTCGGCGTCCGCGCTCATCGGCACCTCCTCGTTCCTGGTGGGGGCGGCGATCTCGCCGCTGGCCTCCGTGGCCGGCTCCGGCACCGCGGTTCCGATGGCGATCACGCAGCTGACCTGCGTCGTCGTGGCCATCGCGGCCTTCGTCGGGCTCTGCCTGCGGGGGCGGCGTACGGTGGAGGGACCGTAGGGCCCAGGCCGCCGACTCGGGCCCTGTCCCTCAGGAGGAAGCGATGTCCGACGTTCCGGACGAACGCACCTGGGCGTTCAAGACCGCTGACAGCTCGCTGCACACGGGATCCGAGCACGCTGTGGACCCGGAGGACCTGGTGATGGCCTCCGGCCGGGACTGCACCCCGGAAAACATCGAGAAGGCCCGCAAGGCACTGGAGGAACATGGCCCCGCCGCTGTCGAGAAGTACCTGCCCTGACGCGGGCCTCGACACCGACGAGCTGAACCGGATCGTCCCCGAGCTGACCGGCGCGCTGCGCCCGGCGCCCGACCACCCCTGGTGTGCGGGCGCCGTCGTCCTGGCCGGGCGCGGGAACGGCGTCGCGCTGCACGAGGCGATCGGCTCGGCGGTCCGCTACACCGGGTACGACGAGCACGCCGACCGGGGCGTCGAGCTGCCGGCGGACGGCCGGGTGCCGATGCGCCCCGACACGCTCTTCGACCTCGCTTCGCTGACCAAGCTCTTCACCTCCGTGGTGGCCGCCCGGCTGCTGGACCTGGACGCCCCCGCCGCCTCCTACGTGCCCGGCTTCGCCGAGGCCGGCAAGGCGGCCGTCACCGTGCGCCAGCTGCTCGACCACATGTCGGGGCTGCGCCCGGAACTGCCCTTCTACGACGAGGCCACGCCGGAAGGGCGGGCCAGGATGCTGTGGCGGGAGGAGCCGCTGCACGCGCCCGGCACCCTGCGGGTCTACTCCGACCTCAACCTGATCGCCGTCCAGCAGTGCCTGGAGGCGGCCACCGGACGCCCGCTGGACGCCCTGGTCCACGAGCACGTCACCGGCCCCCTCGGCATGGCCGACACCCGCTTCAACCCGCCGCCGGAGCTGCTGCCGCGGATCGCCGCGACCGAGGACCAGCGCCGGCCCTGGGGCAAGCTCGACCGCGGCATGGTGCACGGCACCGTGCACGACGAGAACGCCTTCGCGATGGGCGGCGTCAGCGGGCACGCGGGCATCTTCTCCACCGCCTGGGACCTGGCGCTGCTGTGCCGGGCGCTGCTCGACGCCGGCGGGCCGTGGCCCGGCTTCGAGGTCGACCAGCCCTGGTTCATGGGGGAGTTGGCGGGCGGCGGGGCCGCGGGCCACACCGGGTTCACCGGGACGAGCCTGGTGATCGACCCGGTGAGCGACGCGTTCCTGGTGCTGCTCACCAACTCCGTGCACCCGACGAGGACATGGCGCGACGGCAGCGCCCCCCGGGCCGCCGCGGCGACCTCCCTGGCCCGCGCCGTCCGCGCGGCCCGCCCCTAGCCGCCCGGCCCCGGCCGGCGGCCAGGCAGACCCGCACCCGGGCGGCGGACGGCCCCGTCCCCGGGGCGGCCCTGCTCCGCGGGAAGCAGCGGGGGCCGTTGGCGAGCCCCCGGGACCGGGACCACCGGATCCACCGGAATTAGCGGAAAATGCCCGTGTGGCCGAGCGAGTAGCGGCCGGGCTGCGGGTAGACGCACATGCCGTGCGGGCCCGCGCCCACCGGGATCTTCGCCAGCGTCTTCCCGGTGGTGGTGTCGAGCGCGTACACCTCGCCGTCGTAGCGGCCGGACAGCCACAGCACCTTGCCGTCCGCGGAGACCCCGCCCATGTCCGGGCTGCCGCCGCCCTCGATGTGCCACTTGCCGGCGAGCTTGCCCGTACGGAAGTCCAGCAGCGAGACGGAGCCCTCGCCGCGGTTCGAGATGTACATGGTGCGCGAGTCCCGGGACACGTACAGGCCGTGCGCGCCGGCGCCGGTCGGCAGCAGCCGCGGCGTGGAGAAGGTGTCGCCGTCCATCACCCACACCCCGTTGGCGACCATGTCGGCGATGTACCAGGTCCTGCCGTCCGGGGAGATCTTGACGTCCTGCGGCATCGCCCCGTCGAGCGGCAGCTTCTGCTGGCCGATCACCTCCATCTTCTCGGTGTCGACCTTCAGCAGCTCGCCGGAGAACTCGCAGGAGACGATGAAGTACCGGCCGTCGGGGGAGAAGTCGGCGTGGTTCACGCCGTAGCAGCTCACCGGCACCGCCTTCTTGACGGCCATGGTGTGCGCGTCGCGGAACACCAGCTGGCGGTCGAGCGAGGCCATCACCACCGCGTACCTGCCGTTCGGCGTGAAGTACAGGTTGTACGGGTCGTGCACCGGGACCGGGGCGCCGACCTTCCCGGTGGCCGGGTCGATCGGGGTGAGGCTGTTGCCGACGTCGTTGTTGACCCACAGCGTCTTCAGGTCCCAGGACGGCACCACGTGCTGCGGCTGCTCGCCGACCGGGATGGTGCGCACCACCTTGTACGTCTTCGGGTCGATCACCGACACGGTGTTGGACTCGGTGTTCGGCACGTACACCAGCTGCGGGAAGTCGCGCACCACCGGGGACAGGGCGCCCGGGCGGTCGGCGGCGTAGACGTCGTTCGGGTCGAGCAGCGGCGGCATGCCCGGCAGACCCCTGACCGCCGCCTCCAGCGGGTGGATCAGGTTCCGTTCGTTGGCGGCCGGCTTCTTCGCGGCGGACCCGGACTGCGGATGCGGGTCCGCTTGGCCGCAGGCCACGGCCAGCGCGGCGACGGCGGTGGCGAGGACGGCCGAGGTCAGGGGACGCAGGGCACGGCGGGACGTTGACGTGCGCATCAGCTCAGCAGCTCCGTGGTCGTGACCGCACGCAGGCCGCGGCGGTGCAGGTCGTCGAGGATCCCGGGCAGCGCGGACACGGTGCCGCTGTGCCCGAAGTGCAGGGAGACCACCGAGCCGTTGCGGGCCTGGGCGGCCACCGCGGCCCTGACCCGGTCCGGGCCCGGGTCGGTGTAGTCGACCGGGTCCACGTCGTACGACAGCAGGTGGGGATAGCCGGCCTGCTGGGCGAGGCGCACCACCAGCGGCGTCGTCAGCCGGCCCTGCGAGGGCCGGAACCAGCGGCCCTGGGACCCCGTCAGCTTCCGCAGCCGCTCGGCGCACCCGGTGATCTCCGCGGTGGCCTGCGCGGCGTCCATGGCGCCGATGTCGCCGTGGTTCTGCGTGTGGTTGCCCAGCTCGTGGCCGCCGTCCAGGACGCGGCGGGCCAGCTGCGGGTACGCGTCCAGCCAGCTGCCCACCGCGAGCACGGTGAGCCGGGCGCCGGCCTTCTCCGCCTCCGTCAGCAGGGCCGTGGCCAGGGCGGGTTCGCCCTGGCCGTGGAAGGTGAGGGCCACCATCGGGCGGTCGCGGGGGCCGTGCTCCACCTGGTCCGGCAGCGCGCGGCCGGCGCCGTGTCCGGGCGCGGGCGCCGGTCCGGTGGCGGCCGCCGTGCCGGTGCCGCCCGTGGTGGGCGTGCCGGCCGTGGAGGAGCGGCCGCCGGGCGCGCACCCGGCGAGCAGCGCCCCCGAGGCGGTCACCTGGAGGAGGTCGCGGCGTGAGATCGGCTTGGGCATCGACGATCACTTTAAGGCGTTTTGTCCTATCTATCGGATTGACTCGACCCGGCGTCCCGCGGATGGCCCGTACGGCTGAACGCTAGGGTGGTCGCCTGATCGACGGGGGAGTCAGGGGAGAGGGGAAGGCTCAGTGGCCCAAACCGGCGCGCGCCGCCTGCTGCTGGTCACCACCAACTACGCGCCGGAACCGGCCGGTACGAGCCGCTACGCGACGCAGATCGCCGAGCACTGGGCGGCCGGCGGGGCCGAGGTCCACGTGCTGACCGGCATGCCGCACTACCCGGCCTGGCGGCTGGACCCGGCGTACGCGGGCAAGCGGCACGCCGAGGAGGAGCGGGGCGGGGTGCGGGTGCACCGGCACGGGCATGTGGTGCCGGCCCGTCAGACCGCTCTGCGGCGCGCGCTGTTCGAGATGTCGCTGCTGCGCGGCGCGCTGTCCGCGGCGCCGCGGATCGAGGGTCTCGACCGGGTCGACGCGGTCGCCGCGCAGATGCCGAGCCTGGCCGCGGGCGTCGTCGGGGCGCGGCTCGCGGCGCGCTACGGCGTGCCGTTCGTGCCCGTGGTGCGGAATCTGCTCGGGGAGCGGGCGGCCGCTGCCCGCGCGGTCGAACGGCGGGTGCTGCGGCGGGCCGCGGTGGTGGGCGCCTCCCACGAGACGCTGGTGGCCGAGGTCGCCGCGCTGGGCGTCGCGCGGGAGCGCATACGCCTGGTGCCGAACTGGGAGCTGAGCCCGCAGGCGTCGCGCCCGCGCGAGCAGATGCGGGCGATGCTCGGGTGGCGGCCCGCGCAGACGGTGCTGCTGCACTGCGGCGACCCCGGCGACGGGCACGGCCTCGACCTGCTGGTCCAGGCCGCCAGGACCGACCCCACCCTGCGGGTGGTGATGATGGGCGACGCGACGCGGCGCGAACGGCTGCGGGCCAGGGCCGGCGGGCTGCCCCCGAACTTGGACGTCGCGCCGCTGCCGGACGAGGCCGAGCTCCCCGACATGCTGGCCGCCGCGGATGTCCTCGCGGTCACCGATCCGGGCGTGCCGGCCGAGCTCACGTCGTGCTTCGGGGCGGGCCGGCCGATCGTGGCCGTCGTGCCCGAGAGCAGCGGCACCGCCCGCGAACTCGCCCGCGCCGGCGCGGGCGTCGTGGTCCCGCCGGGCACGCCCGGCCCCCTGCTCGCGGCGACCCGCACCCTCGCCGCCGACCCCACCCCCGGTGCGGGCGGCCCCGCCTACGCCGCGAGCCATCTCACCCGCGAGGCGGGCCTGGCCGGAATCGACTCCCTCCTCGCCGCCGCCCTGCCCATGCCTTCCGCGCTGCCCGCGGCTTCCGATGTCCCACCCAAGCCTTCCGCGCTGCCCGCGGCTGGTGGGGCGGAGGTCCCGCCGATGCCGTCTGCGGTGCCCGCGGCTGGTGGAGCGGAGGTGCCGCCGATGCCGTCGTCGGTGCCCGCGGCTGTCGAAGTTCCGCCGGAGCCGGACGAGTTGCCTGCCGAGGCGGACGTTCCCCCGATGCCCGAGGTTCCGCCTGCGGCGGGCCGGGGCGTCGACGACGCGGAGCCCAAGCAGGAGGACGGGCTGGCGCCCGGACGCTGACGCCGCGCGTTCACCTGGCGGTGTGCGGTCACCCATGAGGGGCGCGGGGAACTGCGCGCTCAGCCAGTCACCGGCCGGTGGTCCGGAGCGGACCGGGTTGCCCCTTTGGGGCGGTGGCGAGCTGCGCCGCCGTGTGGGCTGGTCGCGCCGTTCCTCGCGCCCCTTCGGGGCGTTCGTGCGGCCACCCATGAGGGGCGCGGGGAACTGCGCGCTCAGCCGGTCACCGGCCGGGTGGTCCGGAGCGGACGGGGTTGCCCCTTT